>CAJTTQ010000038.1 GCA_910579145.1 uncultured Eubacterium sp. | reverse complement strand
AACCTGAAGATTTTCCCAGTCAAAACTTTCAACTCTGGTTAACGAATCCAACAAACGATGGCATTACAAAAGGCAAACTATATGACCTAAGCCGCTCATTTGTTGGAAAAGCCAATTTACGTTCTTTTCCTCTTATTGATGATACATTTAATACCTCAATATAATTTTCTTTAGCAGTTACGACTAAGTATGTCCTGTCGTATGCTGGAAATTCACCGTCCAAAAATCTAATCCTACCTAGAACGCCTTGACCTTCAATGAAACTCATCAATAGATCACCAGCCTTCCATTATCCAAATAAACACTATACGTATCTTCATCAGCCGATAATGAAAAGCTTTCCAACCGGTCTATCATATCATCTGTTAACGCGAAACCATCAAAATAAAATGTAACACCATTAATTGTTTCACTTGCCGTTATATCATTTGCAGTCTCCCTATAAGCAGAAATGATTTCTCGCATTTTTTCAACATCAGACTGTTGTGACATCATATCAACAACCGACATGTCCTTATTATGATAACCGGTAGAACTCTTACCATTTTCAAAGGCTGATTTCCAAAATTTAAATGTGTGATTCACTAGTTTTAGTACTTCATATTCCCTTTCAGAAAAGTCTGGTTGATACAGCTCGCTATCACGCCTAAATGCAGCATAATCGTTTTTGTATCTCAGACGTACTTTTTCAACCACACATCCATTTTTAAAAGCTAACACCTGGTCATCAAATAGCGGCTCACCATACTCTGCAATATTTACCAAATCTGCCAAAACTAAAAGCTTTTGCAATTTCATATTGCCATCATAGGTGTTCGGCCTCGAATCAGCACCATTCTTAATGAAAAATTTTGCAAAATCATATACATCTCTCATTTCGACACCCTCCTGAAAAAAATATTCACTCCTTCATGGGAGCGACCCAAAAGACCGAGCGCAAATAAGAACGTACTATATATATAACTTTATTATATCCATCCACGGCTTTCTTGTCAATGACAATGAAAATTACCCTTCCTACCCCACATGCCTCTCAAACGGTACAAATCCCAATATGTGGTCAATTTCTTCCAACGCATCCTCTGGAATCCGCAACCCGGCGGCCGCCAGATTACTTTCCAGCTGAGACGGCCTGCTTGCCCCTGTGATCACACTGCTGATGACGCCCTTTCGAAGGATCCATGACAGCGCGAGGACAGACACCGTTATGCCGAGCGCTTCCGCAACCTTTTCCAGTGCCGCAACCCGATCTAAATTCTCATCCGTCAGAAGCTCGTTCACCTGCCGGTCTGCCTGATGCGTAGCACGGGATCCTTCTGGATACGGCTGCCCTTTCTTATATTTTCCGGTGAGCAGTCCCTGCGCAAGGGGCGAAAATGGCGTAATGCCAATGCCATATTTCTCACAGATCTCCATGATCTCATGCTCGATGTAGCGATCCATCATATGATACTGCGGCTGCAGACTGGTCAGCGGATGAAGGCCGTATTTCTCTATGATCTTTTGTGCCTCCACCAGGCGGGCTCCGCCCCACTCCTCACTGACACCATAATAAAGGATCTTTCCCTGATCTACTAAGGAACTCAGGGCGCGGAGCGTCTCCTCCATCGGAGTCGTGGTATCAAACCGGTGACAGTAGTACAAGTCGATATAATCCAGCTGCATATTGGCCAGCGTCCGGTCGATGTTCTCAAAAATATGTTTTCTTGACAATCCCGACTCATTGACAGACGGGCCTGTCGGAAAATATACTTTACTGGATACCACATAGGAACTGCGGCGGTAACTTTTAAGCACCTTTCCTAAAAAGCGCTCTGCCTCCCCGCCGCTGTAACCATCTGCACAGTCAAAAAAGTTGACTCCCTTTTGGTACGCGAGGCGTATCGTTTCTTCTGCCACTTTTGCTTTTTCTGCTCCGGCGAGATCTGTCATCCAGCTTCCCACTGCTATTTCACTGACCTTTAATCCTGATCTTCCCATACTGCGATATTCCATATCTCATTACCTCCTGCATATTTTTAATGGTATATTTTATGTTGTCTTCCTATTTACAATAGTCTAACACTTCAAGTATACTTGAAGTCAAGAATTAATTTAAAAAACGGAAAGGACTGATTCCATGAATACCTACACCATCAAAGAAATGCGGGAGAAGTTTGATATTCCCTCATCCACGCTGCGCTATTATGAGGATACCGGATTATTTCCGGCTGTATCTCGCACAGAGTCAAACCAGCGCCTATACACGGACGAGCATATTGACCGCCTGCAAGCGATTAACTGCTTTAAGCGGACAGGACTCTCCCTCGCTAAAATGCACAAGTTCTTTGAATATTCCAAAGACCTGCCCGCTCACATTGATGATATCATACGAATGATGGAAGACCACGAGAAAAATGTGATCTGCCAAATGGAAAAACTACAGCAGGATTTAAAACATATTCACCAAAAAGTTCATTATTATCATAAAGTCAAAACATCTATAGAGGAAGGAACCCCTTGCCCTTGTTTCGACGAATGCTAAATTTCTACCGATTATTTGATCTCCTGATACCGAACCCCTCTCTCTCCCACTGCCCGTTTCTTGTCTCGTATCTGCTGCCTGGCCTCCTTCATATCGTCCAGCTTATACATATCGTACAAATCGTCATATGCGGTACTGTAGACGGCCACGCAAACACTGCCATCCATCATCTGATGATAAAAACTAATGGTTCCATGCGCCAGTTCTCCGCTGTCCTCCATCATACTGTAACTACTTTGTGTATCCATTTCCTTCCCGGTAAACACTTCCGCGCGCTTTCTCATTTTTTTCGAAATCCTCTTTATGTGCAGACTCTCACTCTGAACCCCCGACTGATGTGCCGAAACGCCTTTCTTTTTATAGATGATCCGCTCTATCGCATGATCTTCCGAGTAATAGACGAAGAAACGGCTGCCGCTGTCTTTTTGCGCCACTTCATAACAACGATCCTTCACGTTGTTCGATACGATCTCCAGTTCCGGTTCGGCAATCTCATATAATTTTGCTACCGTTTCAACAGACCGTCGTTCCAACCAGGCATCCGGTTCCCCCGCGTCCTGCCCCTTCTGATCCTCACTGATCTCCGCCTCATTTTGCTGCCGCACGCTGTAATCCCTCTTCTCCTGCAGATCGATCAACTGCAGCATTTCTTCTTCTGTCATCGCCCGCTCCGGCAGATAGAACTTACTTTCATCCGCCACAAAATACAGTTCGTCAGCCACGGTTCCCTCGTTCGTTTTCATCTGCCGGATCTCCTTTTGCGGAAATTTACCTTCATTTTCGTACTGCTCCCGGAGAACGGCGATCTGTTCACGTTCCCCTAAAGTCAGCTCTCTGGAAAGAACATCCTCGTCCACCTTACAATTCTGTATATCGCTGTTATAGTTCTGCCTTTCGGTTTCGGACATGCTGCTCATCCTGTCGCGAAACAGGTTCACAGCCGCATAAGAAGAAATGGATACCGCCGATAGCAGGAACACAAATATAACAACACCCGCGGCCTTATTCACAGCGAACCGGGAAAAACGCCCCGCGCGGTGTATCACCTTTCTGTTTTCTATTTCTTTTATCGTCTGCTCCAGTTTTTTTTCATAACTGTGCGGTATCTGGTACTCACGATCCGTAAGCCCTTCCCTTAACCATTCATCCATCGATTTCTTCATCATGATTCCTCCAATCTCCTTTTTAATAACGCCCTCGCCTTCGACAGCCGGGATTTGACGGTGCCGGGCGGAATACGCATGATCTTTGAGATCTCATTGACGCGGTAGCCCTGCGCGTAATACAAAATGACTACCGTACTCAATTCCTTTTTCAATGATAATACAAGCTCCCAGACATCGTCCTCCCCGTTCCGGCCTTCCCTTGCGCGTTCCACGACGGCTTCCATATCCTCCATGAAAACCATGCGGGAATTTTTGCGAATGTACATCTTTGCCTCATTGACGACGATGCTCATCATCCAGGACCGGAATTTGTCATCCTCCTTCAGCGCATCCAGCTTTTCGTACGCAGTCAGTAATGCCTGTTGGACAATATCTTCTGCATCCTCGGGATTTTTCAGTATCGAAAGCGCAATCACATACATCTGATTCCGATTCTCCCTGATCCCTTTGATAAACGTATCTCTATCCACTGCCTGTTTCTCCCTTACTTCATAAAAACCTGATTCATAAGAACCTGAGCTCTAAGTCCTTCATAATTAAGATGCACAAAACCCGCGATCGGTTCATTTCTTTTTTCTTTTTTTGCAAATAAAAAAGCTGCGCGTTATATGGCAACGCAACAGCTCATAAAATATCTTTTAAAACGCCCCCGCAGCTTCCGCACTGGCCGCGCGTCAGCTTACAATCTCGCTAACAGCGCTTCCCATCTCCGGTCCACTTCCTTCTGGAACTGCTCGAGAAGCTGCTCGTTCTGCGGTTTCAGTAAATGCTTAAACCGTCCCTGCCGTTTGAGGAAATCCTCGATCGGCAGTTTTTTCTTCGGCTCATAGTTCAGGATCCATTTGCCCTCTACCACCTCAAAGAGCGGCCAGTAACACGTCTCCACTGCCGACTTGCAAATGTCGATGATGTCGGGCGCGTCGTAGCGCCAGCCGCGCGGACACGGCGTCATGATATTGAGAAAGGCCGGGCCCTCGGTGTAGATCGCCCGCTCCGATTTCGTATACAGATCCTTAAAATTTCCGATAAACGTCGTCTGACCCACGTAGGGGATATTGTGCGCCGCCATGATCGCCGCCAGATCTTTTCTCGGCTGCGGCTTGCCCGGCGAAACTTTTCCGACCGGCGTCGTCGTCGTATCGGCGTACATCGGCGTCGCAGAAGAACGCTGGATGCCCGTGTTCATGTACGCGCCGTTATCATAGCAGACATACACCATGTCGTGGCCGCGCTCCATCGCGCCGGACAGCGACTGGAAACCGATGTCATACGTGCCGCCGTCACCGCCGAACGTGATAAATTTATAATTTTCGCTTAATTTCCCCGTCTTTTTCATATAGTGATAGGCGGTCTCCACCCCGCTCAGCGTAGCGGCGGCATTTTCAAACGCGTTGTGGATATAGCTGTCCTCGTAGGACGTGTATGGATACGTAAAAGAGGATACTTCGAGGCATCCCGTGGCATTTCCGACCACGGCCTTATCTTCGGGATGAAGTGCTTTTAACACGTTGCGCACGGCAATCGTCGCGCCGCACCCGGCACACATGCGGTGGCCCGGAGCCAGACGCTCTTCCCTGCCCTGCATTTCCTTAAAATCAAACGCTGCTTCCATGTCTGTCAGTCCTCCTTCTCGCGCAATCCGATGTATCGGTATTTTTTGTCTTTCACGCCGTGAGCGGCCGCTTCGGCCAGTTCCTCAAATACGGCCGTCACATGGTTCACGGTCAGATCCCTTCCCGACAGGCCGTATACGTAGTTGATCACTTCCGCGCTGGCTTTCGCGCGGAAAAGCGCGGCCTCGAGATCGGCGGCAAGCGGGCCGCTGTTCGCATTATACCCCTCGCAGCGGTCGAAAATGGCGATCGCCTGGCATTTGCGCAGCGCCTTTGCCATCTCCTCCCCCGGGAACGGACGGAATACGCGGACTTTCAAAAGGCCGACCTTTTTTCCTGCCTTGCGCAGTTTGTCCACGGCGTCCTTGATCGTTCCGCAGGCGGAACCGATCGCCACGATCGCCAGCTCGGCGTCCCTCATTTTATATTCCTCAAAAAAGCGGTATTTGCGGCCGGTCATCTGTTCATATTCCCTCGCCACATCGAGGATCACCTGCTTGGCGCTTATCATCGCCTCCGCCTGTGCCTTTTTCGCCTCCATGCAGTAATTCGACACGGCATACGGGCCGACGGCGAGCGGTTCATTTGGATTCAGAAGGTAATGCTCCGGCTCGTATGTACCGACAAACTCTTTCACCTTCTCAGTTTCCTCTAACGTAATATTTTCCACGGCGTGGCTCGTGATGAATCCGTCCTGACAGATCATGACCGGGAGCATGACGTCCTTATGCTCCGCGATGCGGTATGCCTGGATGAAATTGTCATACGCCTCCTGGTTGTTTTCGGCATAGATCTGGATCCATCCCGAATCCCTGGCACCCATGCTGTCCGAATGCTCGCTGTTGATATTGAGCGGCCCCGACAGCGCGCGGTTCACGACCGCCATGCAGATCGGCAGCCGGTTGGACGCCGCTACATATAACAGTTCCCACATGAGCGCGAGTCCGCACGATGACGTCGCCGTAAGCGCGCGCACGCCCGCGGCGCTCGCCCCGATTGCCGCGCTCATCGAGCTGTGTTCACTCTCAACTGGTATAAATTCCGTATTGATCTCTCCGTTTGCGATAAAACTGGAAACAAACTGGGGAAGTTCTGTGGATGGGGTAATTGGAAACGCCGGCATCACATCCGGCTCCACCTGTTTGATCGCGTGTGCCACCGCCTCGTTTCCTGACATTCTTTCCTGGATCGCCATGTTATTTCCCCTCCTTCATCGTAATCGCGCCGAACGGGCATGCCTTTTCGCATATGCCGCAGCCCTTGCAGTGCAGCAGGTCAAATTTCTCCCTTTTTCCGTTGCGCACCGGAATGGCGCTGTCTGGACAGTACGGGACGCACAACAGACACTGGCGGCACGCCTCTTTGTCAAAAACCGGCGTATTGATGCGCCACTCTCCCGTCTCAAAACGCTTCGACGTCGCCGGCTCATAAATCTGTAGGCCCGGCGTCAGATCCTGCCACGGTGTTTTCTCGTTGATCTCTTTTGCTCGTAACATTTAGCGTACCTCCTCAAGTGCCATTTTCAACGCCTTCAGATTTCCCTCCAGCATTTCCGGCTTCCTGGCAAACTTGTGCCGCAGGGAAGCTTCCATTTCCTTCACAAACGAATGCTCTTCGATCACGCCGGAAATCTTTACGATCGCCGCCAGCATCGGCGTGTTGGGAAAATATTTTCCCAGCGTCTTCTGGCATACTTTTCTCGCGTCGATCGTATACACCCGGCCCTGATACCCTTTTAACTGCGTATAGATTTCCTCGCTGGACTTCGCCGTATTGACAAGGATCGCCCCGTTCTTCTTCAGGCCCTTCGTAACATCGACGGAATGTAACAGTGTCTCATCTACGACGACGACAAAATCCGGCTCATAAATGTTTGAGTGGACCCGGATCTCCCTGTCGCTGATCCTGTCATATGCCGTGATCGGGGCGCCCATCCGCTCCGGGCCATATTCTGGAAACCCCTGGACATGTTTTCCCATCTTAAATGCCACATCCGCCAGGAGAAGCGCTGCCGTCTTCGCCCCCTGTCCGCCGCGTCCGTGCCAGCGGAATTCTACTAGTTCACTCATTTGTCTTCCCTCTTTCTCTTTTTCTATTTCACCATAATCCATCCACCCTTAAAATTCGTAACGCCGTTCCCGTCCCGGGTCCGGTTTGGGCACCGTTTTTCTTACCGCGTCACGCCAAAGCCGAGGATCGTAAAACGTTTTTCCTCGTCCCCGGGGTGCATGACGATCTTCACCGTATGCTCGGCGCTGTCGCTCTCATTGAGGATGATCTGCGGATTGCAGTGATCCCATCCGACCGCCAGCGGATCCGCCGTCCGCGCGAGAACGCCGTCCACATATATATCGGCTTTTCCGAACTGGACATTACCGGAATCCTTCGATACGAGAATGATATTGCGGCAGGCAAGCTTCATTTCAAAAACCGCATCTTTCGTGCCAAATGCTTTGGCCCAGCCGTGTTCAAACTCCGGCGTACTGAAATCATTTTCATCCCGCTCGACATACTGGAGTTCCTGATCGGTAAAATCAAACCCGTTATGCGTCACTTCCCCGTAAGCATCTATATTTTCCGCATCGACAAGTTCGATCTTTTCAAACTCGTTTCCGAGCAGCGGCGCTTTTTTTAAATCGCTGTCCGCTGACGGCATTTGAGCCTCCTCTGCCTTTTGGAACAAGTGGATCAGGCAGTCCGCCATCACGCGGTGCCCGGCATTCGCTGGATGGTAAATATCATAAAAATACTGGCGCTTTGTCATCACCGTATCTTTACGGAACTGCGGCACCATAGCCGCCTTTACGCTCACCATCGGCAGGTCGTAGTGCTGCCCGATCGGCACGAGCCGGTCTTCGAGATTTTCCTCATTCATAAATACGGCAAAGTTTAAAATAACGGCAGGCGCATTCGGCGCGTTCGCAATCTTTCGTACAAGGCTCTCGAAACAGATACCCTTCGTCTCATCCCCCTCGTCATTGACCGCAAATTCCACGATGACGATATCGGGCTGAACATCGCCGTACGCCGTTACTTCTTTTTCATACCGGATCACACCCAGCTCGGAAGGCGTCCCCCCCACGCCCGCTTTGACAAACGAAACATCTGCCCCGCTCTCCTTCGCGAACAAGTCACAAAATCCCTGGTACGAAAGATAGGCATACGATTTCGTATGGATCGGCTTCGCCCCGGCACCCTGCGTGATCGAGCCGCCGATATAGGCGATGACTACATCCTCGCCGCGCTTTGCCTTTTCGATCGCTTTTTTCAGACGAAGGGTATTTCCCAAACTAAGAAGTGAGCGCCCGATCATGTTCCGGTACGCTTCCGACTCAAAATCGACCGGCGGATCCACTTCCAGTTCCGGCACCTCGTAACCGTCGTTTAAGTAAAACTTCAAAGTAACGGTAGCGCTTTTGCATTTTCCCACAAAATTGAAATGAAAGGCTCCGATGATGTCATCTTTTTCATTGATCCCCGACTCGTTTACGAGGATTGTAACCTCCTCGCCGTCACAGGGACAGACCGCTCTCACATTTGTCCCTGTCGCGTATTTATCTACTTTGCCATAACACTGCATCGTAAATTCAACCGATTCGCCCTTTTCTTCTTCCTGCATCGCCGTGATGCTGACACCGATACTATGTACTAATTTGACAATCCCGTCCGTGTGCTCTAAAAGTTTCAGTATGTCGGGATCGACATCCCCGCATATCCCCCTGACCTGTTCGATCAGACGGCCCTCCATGAAATTGCAGTCCCGTAAGGAACCGTCCTGCGCCGGCATTCCGTCGATCGCGCGATCCAGCATGATGTAAAGGCTGGGTCTTTTTTTTGTAGGATCCTTTGGTGCTGTTGGCCCTCTCATTTGCTTCATTCCCTTCTATATTTTTTAAGATTCCCTATTCCCTGATCTTTTTCTACAAAATTTACAGTAATAGTATGCACTAATTTCCGTGATTTTGCAAGTATCTTTTATGTATTTTTCTCCGATTTCCGGAAATACTACTTGTAAAGCAAATAGGAGCGAAAGATGAAAAAAATAAATTTTTTCATCCGGCAGGTTTTCGCTGCGCCAAAACCTGAGCAATTTGCTGTTCCGAAAAAACAGTCGCAGCAAGGAGGTTAACATGGCTGATTTATCAGAAAAGGAATTATCGTCCATCCAGGACATCCTAAACCAGGAAGATTTGTTGATCAAGAAATTTAAAAATCTTTCAAACCAGTGTGAGGACCCGGAAATCAAAGACAAGCTGATGGGCATTTCCGACCGTCACCAAAAACATTTCAACTCGATCTACTCCCAGTTGAGATAGCAGATGAGGGCAGACTGCCCACGGAAAGGAGACTACAATGGGATTAAGTGAAAAAGAAATTTTGGCCGACGCCCTCGAGTCCGAGAAACAGGCTACGGGCTACTACAACATGTTTTCCAATGAGTGTGTACACAATAACGTGAGGGACGCCATCCTGAAATGCCTGGACGAAGAGCATGAGATCCAAAAAAGTGTGTTCGATGAAATGCACGCGAGGGGATACTACCCGACGCCGGCTGCTGATTCTACGAAAGTAGATCAGGTGAAGCAGAAATTCGCGCAGTGTGTGAAATAGTATCCGTGAAAACAGACAGAGGACAATTTGACTGGAGAGTACTTAGATTTAGACTCTCCAGTCTTTTTTTGCCTGTCAAAAGAATAATACTACATAACTGTTTTTTCCATATCGTTTCTCCTTTACGTGTATACAATGTATATCCGCTTGTCAATATCATGATTCACGTTTCAACGTCACATCCAACTGGTCAAACGGAATTTCGATCCCTTCCTCGTCGAATCTCTCCTTGATCTCTTCGAGCATCGCCCATCTCACCTGCCAGTAATCCTCTTTCTTCACCCAGACATGCACCGCCATTTCCACGGCACTGCTGCCCAGCTCACTGACGACGATATCGATCGGCTCGTCCCGAAGAACCGCGTCCTGTTCCTGAATGATCCCATCGAGCACATCCCTGACCCTCTTGATATTTTCAGAATACGAGACACCGACGCCGATGTCGATCCGGCGCTTGTCCTGCTGTGTAACATTGATGATATTGGAATCCGCCAGCGACCCGTTCGGCATGATCACGATCTTATTGTCTATCATCTGCAGTTTCGTATAAATGATATCGATACTGACGACCGTTCCCTCTTTGTCCCCCACCATGATATAATCGCCCACCAAAAAGGGCTTTGTCAGCAAGATCAGCACACCGCCCGCAAAATTGGCGAGGCTTCCCTGGAGTGCTAAGCCGACCGCCAGGCCCGCAGAGCCGAGAAGCGCCACGACGGAACTTGTCTCCAGTCCGAGGAACTGGAAAATAAGAAGGACCAGCACAAAATAAAGGGAAAATTTTATCACAGACGACAGAAACGCCGCCACTCCCTCCTCCATGTTCCCGCGCTCAAACGATTTCCGCAGAAAGCGCAGAAGCCACGTGATCACCCTGCGCCCGATCCAGTACGCCACGAGCGCCACAAGGATATGTATACATATATTGGCAACGGCCGGGAGTTTTCCCTCTACCAATGACCTCCAGTCCCAGCCGCCTCCGCTCGTCAATTCTTCGATCGCATTCGCATCCATCCTCTTCTCCCCTTCCTCGCCGTTGATAATAAACTCAACTCCAAAATCTTAGCCGACCCCCTCCCGCTACCCGCCAAGCGTCACATCCTGCTCCTGATACCAGGATAACGCATACGCAAACTGTTCCTCCTGAAAATCCGGCCACAGATCATCGAGGATACAAAAATCCGCATACACCGTCTGTATCGGCAGAAACCCGGACAGCCTGCACATGCCGCCCCATCGTATGACCATGTCCACGCGCGGGATGTTCTTTGAAACCCAGTCGTTTTTCATATCCCATTCCCACCCATAATTAACCAGCAGATTGACCCTCAGATCACCGGCATCCTCTTCCCGCCGCTCGGTATACGGCAGCAACTCTTTCGGGAAACAGGACGACTCCGTATTTCCCACCACATACGGCCTGACCTTCTCCTCTTCCATCCGTTTGACCGCCTCCACGCAGGCGCGTGAAAATTCTTTTACCTGTGCAGATGGACGTTTGCAGTTATCCACTGTAAACCCATAATACGTCAATTCGCGGACGCCATACTTTTTCGCCGCCCGCAGAAGCGTCATCCCCGGTTCTAGTCCGAACGCATAGCCTTCTTCTTTTTTTAACCCTTTTGCTTTTGCCCACCTTCTATTTCCGTCAGGAATGATGCCAATGTGGCTGGGAATCCGAAACATGCTTTTCTCACTTTCTTTCAATTATTACCAGAAAATTTTCATTGTGGAGCGTTTCCTCACCATGCAAACATCTAATGTACTAGACACTGGTAATATTAGTATGAGCGCACATAGATCGGATTATTCACGGAATATAGACCCGGTATTTTCCGCGCTCTGGAAATGTTTTTTTGCCAACTCAGAAAACATGGTATAAAAACCGGGGCTTGCTTTCCTGAGATTGACAGGCCGCCCCTTCTCATCCAGAAAGCAATGACTGCTCTCCCCGGTACAGCGCAGTTCTTTTGTCTCTTTTTCCCTGACCTCATACGAGATTACGAGACGGATCCCATTGAACTTCTCCACCGTCGGGATGATCTGTACCACCTCACCGAACTTTGTCATCGTCTCATAGCGGCAGTTCACCGACACAACCGGACAGATGATGCCTTCCTCTTCCATCTTTTCGTAACCGAGGCCGCCCCGTTCCATCATCTCAATCCGGCACTCTTCAAACCAGCGGATATAATTGGAATGATGTACGACCTTCATCTGGTCCGTCTCGTAATATTGCGCTTTATGTTCATATATTTCCATGCTGCACGGTATCCTTCCTCTTCTTTTCTGTTTTCTGCACCGATCAAAATCGTTCATTGTGTTTCATGTAACATTTCAAAAAATGTAAGACCTCCATCGTGGCATCCACAATCCTATTATGCTTATAATGCCTGTTACAGGAAAAATAGCCAAAATACCCCCACGGATCCTTTACCTGCGGCCCCCAGTCCCAAAGGCCATCCGCACCCGCCTGTCGGAGCAGCCAATGGACAGCATTTTCCAAATACAGCTTTGATCCGTGAAACTGATTGATATAATTAAATGTATGAAACCAGCGGCTCATATATTTATTTTGGAATTCAGCCGGAAGCACTCCGGGAACTTTATCCCAAAAATGTCCCTTTTCATTGGCTCCTCCGCCCAGATGGCAGAGCATCGCATGTTCCAACTCCGGAGAAAGCATCGCGCGGCGTTTCAGCAGCAATTCACTTTGCATGGGCACAAGCCTGTCCTCTTTTGTCAGGAACACTTCATGCTGCGCTGCCCGGTCAGCTTCGTAATCGTACTCGCCATCCGCATAGGCTCGGCCCGCTATATAACGCCACTCCTGATAGACAGCATCGCACTCCGTACATCCGGGCTGGATCGCCTCTAACAAATTGCATATCTCCGCTCTCTGCCACGGAACTGCCCTCTCGTTTTTATCATACAGTTTCTCTAGCCCGGTTCCATGAAGCAGTGAGTACAGATACTCTTTTGCCATAAATAATATATCTCTGTCCTGAACCGTTAATCCGATATACAGGCATCGGTTGATCCCTGTCATCGAAGTCGGTATTTTTGCTTTTACGGTATAATCTTTTGACCTGAAATTTCCCCAGCCGCCGCATTCATCCTGTGTCTCATACATTTCCTCTACGATATCGCTCGCTAAAAACTCTTCGCGCAACTCCGTTAAAGACGTATCCTGATATGGTGTGTCCAGAATGGAAAACAATATGTTATAACGCACTGCCGGATATTCGCAGAATTCATATAGCGCCATCGCGTGTTGATACAATTCGCCTCGATCCAACTTAATTCCCCTACTTCAATCTATTTTTGTAACTAGTTTATATCTATCTTCCTCGGAATTATATTTAACTTTCTTTCATTCAAAAATACACATCCTCATTTTACCGTCACCTTCACCTTACTAGCCACACCGTTATTCGCGATCACAAAAACCGTACAGGTTCCTTTCTGCTTTGCCCGGATCTTACCCTTTTTCGAAAGTCCCACTACTTTTTTGTCATCGGTATAATAGCGGAATGTTTCTTCGTGTGACAGAAGCTTCTTCTTTTTATTTTCTTTTTTGGCAGTCGCCCTGATCAGAAAGGTCTGATTTTTTTTCAATGTCACTTTCTTTTTATTCAGTTTGATGCTCTTTACATTGGTACGCGGCTCCTGATCCATCGCCACATGGATGATCGGAGATTTTGCGAGGTAATGTTTTCTGCCGTCCTTGATCTCGTACGTGACAACATAGTACTTGTACGCCCTGTTCTTTTTCAGGTTTTTATGGTCAGCCACGCGTTTTCCCTTGTTTGACACCGTTTTCAGCTTCTTATAGTTCTGCTTTCCGTCACAGTAGGAGCAGTACACTTCATAACCGGAACATCCATTCCACTTTCTCCATGTCAGCCTAACATCCCTGCTTCCTTTCTGCTTTCCGGCAGCGAGCAGGAGGGAGAGGTCTTTTCGTTTTTCAATCTGATTCCCGTCCTGATCTGATTCATCCGGCTTCGGAGTCGGTGTTGACGGGCCCGGTTGTACTGGCATCGGCGTTTTCGTTCCGTAAGGAGTCGGTACGGGAACATCCGGTGTCGACGGCGGCTGGCTCGGGATTGGTGCCTCCGGTGTCGGGGTCGGTACTTCCGGCGCTGATGTCGGCACCACCGGCGTCGGGGTCGGTACTTCCGGCGTTGATGTCGGTATCTGCGGCGCAGGGGTCGGTACTTCCGGCGTTGATGTCGGCACCACTGGCACCGGAGTCGGCGCTTCCGGCGTTGATGTCGGTATCTGCGGCGGGATTGGCGCTTCCGGCGTCGGAGCTGGTGTTACAGGAACCGGGGTCGGCTCACCCGTCGGGGCCGGTTCCGGTACATCACTCTTCACATTTACCGGAATATCAATATTATCAACCACAACATACCATTCCAGATTCGATGGTGTGTAAACAGCCTTATATGTATGGATACCCGCTGTTTTTAACGTCAAGTCTGGAGCCATCCATGTGAACCCCTGAGGCAGGGAAACATCCGCAAGCCTATCCCCCACCTCAGCCGTTAGGTTTTGGGGAACAGTAAAGTGCGGAATCCTCTTTAACTTCAAAGTAATCGTGGATTCTCTTAGTTTTCCTGTTGTTACTTTCAGGGATGCTACGGATACATCTGGTTCTATAACAAGCTTGGTTCCGTCATCTGAAATGCCGCAGTTTGTATATCTCAACTCTCCATGCAGCACATCTTGTTCTTCACGGATTCTTTGGATCAGTTCCGGTATTTCAATTTCATATCCTGCGGCAAAATTACCCGAAATAGTATACATCTGATCTGTCAGCTCAAATTGGCCGTTTCCCTCAAGACCTGCAAAATCAAGGATCTTATTTTTCTGTAATTTGAACGTAACACCATCCCTCACACCGACGAAATCACGCAGGGACGTGATATTAAGATATGTTAGATCCACAGATGTCAGCTTCTGAAAACGCCGTGAAAGCAGCGCCAGGTTCGCAAGATCAGTAAAACGATTGCTGCTACTCACATTTATCATATGACTTCCGTCCATATCATGAACGGTTTTACCCACATTGAGTCTCGTCAGATCAGACAGATTATCCCCACTCATATCAAGCAGCAACGAGATGGCATCATCCGTGAGTTTGTTGTCTCCTAACGACAGGGTTTTCAGTTTCCCCGCATTTTTTATAAAATCAATATCTGACAGACGGCAGTTGTCTAAATACAAACTAGTTAAACTTGGAAGTTTCTCCTTCGTGATGTTCGCGCAGGCGCCCTGCGCGGAAAAATCATTTTCAGATAAATTCAAGTATGTTAAGTTACGTAAAGTCAGATCAGGCATCTTTTGAATACCGGTCTCCAGCAGATACAAATATTCCAGATTGGCCTTATTATCAAGGACAGAGAGATCAAACCCTCCGAGCTTACAGTCCTCCAACCCAAAATTTGACAAGCGCTCTGCGCCCTGGAGCAGCGTTTTCAGTATGTCCGGGGAATTGCCATTTGTCATGTCCACGCCTTTGATCTGAACGACCCTCACCTTTTCCATATCAAGTGTAAGCGTCGTCTTTTCGTCATCATACGCAAGGATCGCACCGTTATTATTTAAAAAGGACGACAAACCTTTCTTCAGGGCATCATAAAATTTTGCGTCATCAAACGCAAAGATCTGCCCGCTTGCCTCCCGGCCGCTTTCGGCCATAACGCCCGTCTGTCTCCACGGAAATACCGCACTGATAACAAGAGCCAGCACAAGTACGATAGATATCATCTTTCTTTTTGATTTCATTTCGTTTCTCCTTGATTTCATTTCGTTTCTCCTTGATTTCATTTCGTTTCTCCTTCATATTTTCATGTGATCGACACCTACAGGATCTGCTCCATCCCTATCGTCTGGATCTTCAGACCGAGTTTCTCATAAAATCTGACCGCACTGGTATTATCTGCCCAGACGTTCAGTGTCACATTATAATATCGGCATTTTCTGGCATATTCTAAAACATATTCGTACAAACATCTGCCAATATGCGAACCACGCGCGGTTTCTTCCACGCACAGGTCATCGATATAAAGCGTTCTTACTTTTGTATTTTGTCTCTCGATACAGAACACATGACCTAACACGCGTCCTTGCCTTTCTGCCACAAAAACAGGCCGGCTTCCATCGGCAAGAATACTCCTTAATTCATCCTCATCATACTTTTTCATCCCCGCCTGAAACAGATCCGGACGAACGTCACTGTGCACTTGGTGAACCTCATAGAGCAGTTTAGTGATCATCTCGATATCCGATTCCTCTGCGCGCCGGATCCTTATCTCATCCATCCATTTTCTCCTCTCCTCATCACTTCTATGTCATCTCTTTCCCACAATAATAGTTAAAATAAATTTCCCGCAGTATTTTGTAAGACCCTCTCGGCAGATAGAGCTCTTTTTGATTATCCAGCCAGAGAGCCCGGGTGCTGAGTCGTTCGATGTGCTCCATATTTACGATATAGGAAGCCCCCACTTTCGTTAGTTCTTTATAGTCCGCGATCATTTCACACAGCTTTTTCATCGTCATGTTCAACACGATACGCTCACCGCCCGCCAAATGGACATACTGCTTCTTCCGCTGCGCTTCACAGTAGACAATATCAGAAACCTCAACCCTGCGGACATGGTTGTCTGTCTGAAACAAAAGATATTTAGACATCCCTTCCCTCAATTGTGCCAGTGCCTCGTCCAGTACCGGAAAGAGCGCTTTCGTGGAAACCGGCTTGACCAGATACTGGAACGCGTTGACGGAAAAAGCCTCCAGTGCGTGGTCTTTCGATGAGGTCAGAAAGACAATCCGGCACGAATGCCCCATCTCGCGCAGTTTTTTCGCCATCTCGATCCCGGATGTCCCGGGCATGTATATGTCCATCAGGACAAGATCGGGCGCATACTCCTCCCTCTCCATCGTCTCCAGCAGACGATCCGCGCTTTCAAACCGGCGGGGGTAAAATTCATACTCCTCACACTCCCCGCTGTAAGAGCAGCACATACGTTCCACGGCATTTAATTCCTCGATTTCATCATCACAGAGTGCTAACTGGACCATAACTGTCCCTTCCTTTCCAGGCTCATCCCATCTGTATTTATTTCCTAAACGGTAAACTCATCTGTCCTTTTATGAAGCTGCGAAGAAAGCTCATTCAGGTGATCCGACCAGCCTGTCAGCTCCTCCATCGCCTCGCTCTGTTCTTTGGATATATCTTTGATCTTGTAGCTTATTTCCAAACATTCTCCGCTGTTTTTCGTCATCTGCCCAAACGCGTCTTCCATGACCGTCTTTTCCTCGACAAATTTTCCCACGCATTCGGATAATTCATGTTCCATTGCCGCCAGGTTTCCAAATGATTCACTGACCGCGTGGAGCACATCCTGCACACTTTCTGAGATTTCAATATTTTTCTGGAACTCCTCGCCGGTCTGTCCGATGTCTGATACCGTACTTTGGATCCCATCACATATATTTCCCACCACTTTGATAATATCTGCCGAAGCCGAGCTCGTCTGTTCCGAGAGCAGCCGGATCTGCTCGGCAACGACGGCAAATCCTTTCCCTGATTCACCCGCCCTGGCCGCCTCGATCGACGCGTTCAGCGCCAGCAGATTCGTCTGATTTGAAATATCCGTGATGACCGAAACCATCTGTGAAATACTTTGCGAATCCTTTCCCAGCACTTCGATCCGTTTCCGTACCGCCTGGATATTGTCTGAACTAAGGGCCGCTGAATCTTTTAAATCCCGCGCGACCTGTGAACTGCTCTCCATCTGTCCGTTCATATGATCTACGATCTGGTTCATCTGATCGAAATTCTCTTCCAAAAGTCGGATCTGGCAGCCCACCTCAGCCAGTACCGACTGGCCTTTGTGCACATCCTGTTCCTGCCTGTCCATTGCCTGTGTGATCTGTTCCATATCATGTTCGATCTTCCGCGCGCCCTCGCTCACGGTATCGGTCAGCCTGGAAAATGTCTGCGCGGACTCCTCCACATTTTGAACGGTCTCATCACTCGCCTGCAGCAGTCCCCGCAGTTTTCCAGCCATATTGTGGAACCCTTCAGCCAGCCTCGACACCTCATCCTTTCCGCTCACCCGGATCTTAGCAGAAAGATCCCCTGTACCAACAGCCGCCGCCAGCGCCTTGATCGGACGGATCATGCGGTTGACGATAAAGGTAATGACGACGATCGCCGCAATCAAAGAGATGATCCCCGAAACGAGAAATCCCCGCAGCATCGCCTTTATATTTTCGTATATCACATTTTTATCTACCGCGACACTGATATTCCAGCCGCAGCTCGGGATGGCCGACGACAAAAACCCCCTTGTCACACCGTCGTAGTCCGTGAGCCAAACTACCTGTCCGGTCTCTCCCAAACGGATGGCTTCATTGACCTGTCCATATGGATTTCCCTCTAAGTCTTCCAATGCCACCGGCTCGTCGTCCGCATAACCGTACGCCTCGTTGGGATGAACGACAACTCCGCCCTCGCTGTCTGTCAGCATGGCGTAACTGTTCTCCGGCATTTCCACCTTATTCGTAATTTCCACCAGTTCATCGGCGAAAATATCCTCTGCCAGTACGCCCACCGCTTTTCCGGCAACGGTAACTTTTGTCGAAATCGTAATGACGATCCTACCGGAATCCACATCCAGATACGGTGTCGAATACACGAGGCCGTCCTGTCCCATCGCGGCACTATACCAGGCGCGTTCTGTAAAATCAACCGTTCCATCCGATTCGTAACCGCTCCCCGAAGCCATCTTACTATCGGGATATGTAAAATAAATATCGTAAATACTGCTGTCTTTGTTATAATCCTCGAGCAGACGGCTCATTTGCCCACACAGCTGATCATAGTCTGTATTTCCGTCGATCTCAATGCCTGCCTTTACCGTACTCAGAAATTCCCCTTTGACCTGCATCCAGTTCTCCATCTCCTGTGCTGCCTTTTCCGATACCAGGCTCTCGTTTCTCACACTCGAATCCATCATGACAGAGGAAGCCGCACCGTAACTGATGCCCGCTGTCAAACCAATACAGATCACACAAATCACACAGATCGTAATGATAAATTTCGTCCTTAAACTACGCATGTACCGTTTCCTCCTGAACAATTTTTTCTTTTTGCACTCTCTTTACTCCGTTACCCGTTTCGCCACAACGACAAACCGGCCGTCTTCTACGTGATAGGCGCAGGTGGACAACGTAACGAAGGTATCTCCGAATTCCGCCTCCACTCCTGTATCATACAAAGAAAGTTTTTTTATATTGTCATAAAACTCGTCAAACTCTTTCTCTGTCTCCGCCTCATAAAACTGATAATACTTGAATACATTGTCATCCGTATCATAAACCTTTGACCGGAACACTGCCAGTATTTTATAGGTTCGCTCTTCATAAAGCGTATCAAAACGAAACTTCGGATGTTTGCGGAAAAAACTCTTCTGTTCATACATATCCAGATCCCCAAACATCTTTCCATCCTTCATATTGTGCCCGTATATGATGATATTGGTCCCCGGCGTATTGACATCGGCCCTGCCCCGCACATACAGACAGCCATACTTGCTTTTCTTCCTGTCAAAATCATGGTGGAGATAGTACTCGTCGTCCCCGCACTGCATGACCGGATCATCAATGACCATGCCCGGAATCGTTAGCCAGCCCGCCAGGTCACTGTTTTCTTTATACAATGAGGCATATTTACTTAATACAACCGGCTCCTGCGAAACAGCCGGTGAGGCTGCTAAAGACACATCTGCTCCCGTATCCGGCGCAACTGTCCCTTCCTCCGTCCGCTCCTGCCGCATCCTCTCTTGCAGCACTGACTGCTGTTTTTCCTGTTCGGATGATACATAATAGCTGCGGGCCATTAAGATCAGGCATACGGCCATGACGCAAAGTAAACATCCCCGGATCCACTTTCTGATTCTTCTATGTGTCATCTGCTCCTTTTCTCGCTTTCTGCTCATCACTGCCCAATGACTGGTCCGTTGAGTACGCAACTCATCTCATGCCACTTTTCTCCGCCCCATGTCGACTGTGACACCCCCTCATCATAAAACCCCATTTTTTTATACATCTCGATCTTAGCGGGCAGACACGTCAAACGAACAGACCGCGTCCCCTTTTTGCACTCTCGCCGAAGATATTCATACATCAATTCCCTCGCCAATCCCTGCCCCCGGTAGTCAGGCAGCACATCCAGTCCTAACAGCATGATATTCGTTCCATTTGGATCATACAGGCCGGCGTCCGAAAAAAAATCATCTCGAAAAACGGATTCATTCGTTGCGAGTCCGCTTAAAAATCCGGCCAGCTCTCCTGTCCCTCTGTCCTCCACCACCAAAAACAATTCTGGTACCCGTTCGATCCGCGACACGATCATTTCCTTTGAGCACGCCTCATTCGGGGGGAAACAGATCATTTCAATCCGGGCAGCCTGGCTGGACTCCTCTTTCCTTATCGTTCTAAATGCAAACCTCTCATGCAGTTGTTGATCAGGCACCGCATACATCCGATGGGACCGCGCCTCCTGCTTTCCTGTCTCTGTCATATAAACACCTCTGGTTTCTCCGCTTATGGGAAGCTTCCGCTTTTATTATCTGTTCTTATTATAAGTAGTATCATTTATGGAGTCAATCAGATTTTTCTGCAAGAGGTAAAAATTTTTGTAAGACATGGCAATAAATAACTGCCAGATCACTCAAAATCTGACAGTTGATATAAAGTATTTTCCAGATCATCCCGCCCGTTCGGCCTCGGGTCTCTGGATCAGTTTTTCCTTCCATCCCTCCTGTGCGTCTTTCAGGTAAAAATCACCGCTTCAAATACCCAGGATTCGAAACCTCCTTGATTCCTAACTTTTTCACTTTTTCTTCCAGCTTCTTACGCTGCCCGCGTTTACATGTTAAGTAATAACACTCATTCCCCGCTAAGCTGCTCAAATTAACTCCCTTTTCATCCTTTCCCATCAGCTCTTCAAACTTATCGTTTGTTAACGTTAGAATACACTCTGTATTTGGCCACGCAAAGTCCAAATACCACGGGATCTCATCGCTCACCTTATCAATCACTAAGTCCTTGGAATGGTATACTTCCTTCCGATCATTATACAATAGTTCGATCGATTCTCCTTCTTCTATATAAAACGGCCACACAGTCTGATCCCAGCCACCCAATTCCTTTACCCTGTTTTTTACTTGATGCCAACAGCCTAGCGTATTCTGCTTCATTGCTGAGGAAGTGTAAAAATGTACATTAAATTCAACATATCCGTATTGCTGTATAAGAGCCTCTTCACTCCCCTGCTTTACCAGATATTCATAATAATCTGGATTTACCTTATCAAGAGGGATATGCGTTGTCCCGAGGCCTTCTGTTACAATAACCGCTTTCTCCACTTCTGGCAGGGATGAGATCTCTTCCCACTTTTTTTCCTTCGAAGCAGCTTCTTCATCAAATGGAAAAAAACACTCGATCCGTGTACACTCTGCCTCTGATTCTAATTCACGAAATTTGTTTTCCATATAATCATGTGCCTCAACCGTACTGGTACTCACCGCATGCGCCTCATTTGCTGCTCCCTCACCCGCTTCTTCCCCAGCAGATGCCTCCGGCTGCTCTACAGTAATCCGTTCTCTCGCACATCCAGCCAGAAACACGGTAGTAAAAAAGCATAAATACATGATGATACATATACTTTTAAATTTCTCCATTATTACCCCCAATTCTGCATGAAACATCCGTTTCCTTGCTTTTTTGCTCAAAAATCCTGCCCCTGCTTCACATAAAAGAATGCAGGGACAGGACAAACTTATACTTTAATCAATACCAATACCATGCCATCGCTACTTTATCCGTACTAAAACCGGAATTTAACGATGATAGTTTTAAACGGATTCTCATTTTTGTTCCCGGCTTAACCTGTTGGTTCAGATTATAAGTCGCTTTCACATCTGTTTTTGCTGTTGCAATGCCCTCTGCCGGACCGATTACCCTTTTCCATGTACCGTCTAAGTATGCTCCCACCTTTACATTGTTTATGGCACTGTCATGCCCTATTCCCTTAAATAACGTAAAACTGGTTTCCTGCTGATTGGTAACCTTCGTATCCGCCATAGACGTCACCCAGTCTTTTTTGTTTGTTTCAACGGTATTACTCGCGCTCGTTTGCTGCGCCATCACGGGTGCTGCCACGAGGGCCGCCAGGGACAGGCATGTAAGTACTTTTGCTATTTTTCCAGTCAGTCTTCTTATCATAAAAATCATCTCCTATTCTTGTTTTTTATGTGATTTCGTGCTACAGTATGTGTGTGTTTACACCGCGTTCTTTTCGGTATTCCACTACCATATGAAAAGAACGCTTTTTTCACCGGAATCTCTGTAAACAGCAATCTTTCCCTGATACATTCTCTCACCTCCTCCCACAATTCAAAACCGCATCGCAGCGTTCTAATCGGTGCTATACTCGCCATCACTCCTCGCTTGAACGTTGTAAAATGCTTTCACACTGGATTCATTTTAGCACGGAATGATTGACTCGGATCGAAATGGGGGGTGAGATGTCAAATTCACGGGGTGAAATGCAAAATGACAGGCGAGGGATGCAACTCACCCCCCGTTTTTGACATCTCGCCCTTGATATCGGAAAATTTTTTTTAGTCATGGTATAATAACGTGCAGAGGGGAGGACGATCGATCCATGTATATTACATGTCATATAAGTAAAAAAATCTGTGCTATGTTAACAGACAACCACATCATTTCACCCGAAGAAACTAAATTTTATCTGTACTGTTTTGATTTTGTACTGGATAACATATTATTCAATGCTTCTATTTTCCTGATCGGAGTTCTGCTCGACGTTCCTTTGCAGGCTGCGCTCTATCTCATTACGATGATTCCAGTGAAAATGTTTGCCGGCGGAGCGCACGCCCGTTCCCGTATGAAATGCAGTATGGTTTCCTTTTCCGTTTTTTTATTGATATTGTTCCTCACAAGTCTGTTCGCGGAAACGATGCCGCAGGGAATGATACATTTGAGCTTTTTCCTTTCCCTTTTCCTGATTTTATTTATGGCGCCAGTAGACACACAAAACAAACGCATTCCTGCCGGCCAGCGCGGCCGGTACAAACAAAAATGTCTGCTCTGCTGCCTGTTTGTGATTGCCATTTATGCCATACTACAGTATTATAAATGCAGGGAATGTTATTTTTTGGTATCTATCTGTATGATGGCTGTTTCTATAAACCAGGGCATAGGAATGATGATCAATGCGTACGGCAAGCAAGGGGGAGAACGATGCTGAACTTAAATATAGCAATATGTGATGATGACGAAATATACCGCAAAAATATCGCGACCTGTCTGGACTCCTATCTGATCGCACAGGATAACAACTTCACCTATACCGAATTTTCCTCTGGCAGTGATCTGTTAAAAAAGTTCCAGCAGCAGGGTGATTTCCATATCGTTTTTTTAGATGTTGAAATGCCCGGAACAGACGGACTAAAAACAGCTGAGATCATCAAGACAACGGTTGACCGCCATGTATTTATTGTTTTTATCAGCAATTACCCTGATTACATGCAGGACAGTTTTCGGGTCCATCCCTATTACTACCTCGTAAAGCCGATTTCACTTGAAAAGGTTTATGGCATCATGAATGAGATCGTGCATGAAATCAACGATCAGTTTCTGTTGTACACACTGATCCGGGAGGACGAAACAGAAAAAACCGTAAACATCCGGGATATTCGTTATATCGACGTTTCCGATGGGAAAAAGGGCATCCTCTGTTTCCACTTTTTTGATGAAAAAATAGAGACGAAGGGAAAATTGAACGACTGGGCGGAAAAACTAGCTAATTACCAATTTTTACCCTGTTACCGCGGTATCCTTCTAAACCTGGCCTTCATACACTATTTCCACAAACACTCTGCCATATTGGACAATGGCGAGACCGTACCGATCAGCAGAGGCTACGAAAAGAAATTGCAGCACGTTTTTTTGAACAACATTGTCGAAATGAAAAAACTTTAAGGAAGGAACACGAAAATGATTCACACGATCATAATCATATTTACCTATGCGTTTGACCTTTTTCTAATTCTAACATTTTTTAATAATGTCCTGCAGCGCCGGCGAGACAACGTATCCCTTACTACTTTTTATGCTTCCTACTGTATCATGGAAGCGGTCCTGTTTGCCAATGAAATGCTGACAGCGCCCCTTTCCAGCAACCAGAAATTTATCCTTGCTGCATCCGTCAGTTTACTGACCTCGTACGCGCTGACATTTTTATATCAGACATCCATGCGCCACCGCCTGTTTTCTGTTTTAATCTTTCAGGCATTGGCCATTCTGGGAGAAACGATTTTTACCATGCTCATGGAAATGGTCCGTCCGTCCATCTTCAGCATTTCCGATGACTCCCTTTCGGTCATGATGAATTTAGGCTCAAAGATCGTACTATTCTTCCTTACCCTGATCGTTTCTTTTTTTTGGAATCGGAAATTGTTCGGCCATAAACCGAATTACCACATATTTATCCTGACCACACCACTCGTTTCGTTAGTAACCATGCTGCTCGCGCCGATCGAAGATATCATGACGGGAAACAACCGGACCTTCTTCCTTTGCCTTTATATTGCCCTTTCCCTGCTAAATATCCTGAATCACTGGATGATCAATAAAAGTTTCCAGCAGGAACAGGCGCTGCACCGGCTGCGCCAGATGGAAATGCAGATCGCATACCAAAAGGAGAAGTATGTCCAGTTAGGAGCCGCTTATAAAACCAACCGCCGCCTGATCCATGATACCAAGAAACACTATTTTATCCTTCAGGAGCACCTAAAGCGGCAGGAGTACACAGAACTCTGCCAGTACCTGCAGTTAGCCATGAAAGATATTGAGGACACTTACACGGAGATCAATACGGGAAACCTGGTGATCGACGCCTTTGTCAGCAACTTTAAAAATATTGCTGAAACAAACGGTATCTCCTTTTCCCCCACTCTGAAAATCGATGCAAACCGCATTCCGATCAACGATTATGATCTATGCGTGATCCTCGGAAACCTATTGGACAACAGCTTCAATGCCTGCCGGAAAAACGCGGGCGGGCACAATTTTATCGCTCTCACGATCTCGGTCAATGAAAATGATATTTTTTACATTCGTATAGAAAATACATATGATCCCGCGGAAGAATGCACTTCCCTGCACAAAACAGATTTTCTGAAACACGGGTATGGGATGGATAACATTGAAAATATCGTTGAGAAAAATCACGGTTTTTTAAAGCACACATTTGGCAGCACATTTTGCATGGATATCGTGATCCCCATTATAGACGTAAAAAAACGTCTTCATCCACCCGTAAAAAACAGGCTGATATAATGAACTTTTTCTTTTCCTCCCCATCCCGATGTGATATACTTCATATTATGATGCCAGGGTCAAAAGGTCAAAATGCCGTTCATGTCTACATAATAAATAAGTTCTGGCGAACTTATTAGGATTTGAACTTGGGACCCGCCAAACATGAGAAAGAAGCGATTTACGTAGTAAATCAGCGGATTTCGAATGTTTGAAGG
>CAJTTQ010000037.1 GCA_910579145.1 uncultured Eubacterium sp. | reverse complement strand
ATAAAATTATTGAAAACTGCCAATCAGGAATCAGGGTATTATTTGTATGGAAGCGTCGCAAATAAATTCCGGCACATGCCTCCTGCACAGATGCTTCAGAAATGGAGAGTAGTTCATGAAAAAAAGGAAAAAGCCAATCGCATTGTTCCTAATTATGTCGATGGTAATCATGCTTATTTTTCCAACGGGTACACCAGTCAGTTTTGCCCGGAAGAAAACTGTCAAATTAAAAAAGATCACATTAAACTATTCGACGTATAAATTACAAAAAGGAAAAAGTTTAAAACTAAAGGCTTCCTTTAAACCTAAGAAAACGACACAGAAAAAGATCCAGTGGAAGAGCAGCAAAAAGAGTGTTGCTAAAGTTTCGAAAAAAGGTGTCGTAAAAGCAGTAAAAGTTGGTAAAACGACAATTACGGCAAAAGTAAAAGGGACAAAAAAGAAAGCAACCTGTAAAATCCAGGTAGTTTTGAAAACCGACAATGGATCTAAAGGTTATGGTGATAACAATAGTAACATTCAGCAGCCGGACACTCCATACAATCCACCCGAATCAAATGGGGGATCAAATGGAACGACTCCTACAAATCGGCCAGATTCTTCCATACATAGTCCATCTGTTCCAGATGTTACCTCGACACCACCCGCTTCAACACCGATGATGACTCCGACTGAATCGGCGCCTCCTGAATTGTATGAGACACAGGTTCCGACTAATGCGCCTACGAAGGCTCCGACTAAGGCTCCGACAAAAGCTCCGTCTCTACCAACATCCTCTCCTAAATATGAGAGACCAGATGTAACTGCACAGCCGGTGAAATATTTGGATCTGACGGCGGAGGGCACGATTCACAATGAATTTGCTTCAAAAGCTACGATTGTGAATAATCCAGATGGTTCTGTTACCGTTACCTTTTTAGAACAATATGCAGCGCTTAATTTCTATTTGCCGGATAACGCACAAAATTACTATAGTAATTACAAGTCGGTCGTTCTAACCTATACAAGCGAAGGCGGAAACCTCGGCCATGCTCTGTATGATACGGAAATGGTCGGCCCGGAAGATCCGTCGGCCGGTAAACATCCTAACTGGGGTAAGCAGATCGTGGAATCACAAACGGAAAAAACTCTTGTATTTTCTGTTTCCGATGATTGCGTCGGTGGATGTATCCGGGGATTCCAGATTTTTAGTCCAGATAAGATAGAGTCGGGAAAACCGATCACGATTACGATAAAATCTATCGCGTTCTGTGACAAAGAAAATCCATCCGCGGAAGACCTGAAACCTTCCGTCACACCGGTACCTACTCCAGTACCAACTGAAAAACCGACGCTTCCGCCATTGATCACACGGGAACCCAGCCTTTACGGTATCAATGGCCCAGTCAATCAGGGAAATAATATTGTTTGGGATTCGGTTACGTTTGGCTCCTATTTCCAAAATCTCTATGAACCGGAAGAGATAGTAACTTCTCCGGTAGAAGGTCAGGAATACACGGATTCCAACGGAACAGTCATGACGTATAAAGGTGGAAAGTATTATAAGAAAGAACCTATCAAATGGCGTGTTTTATCCGTAAATGAAGATGATGCCTTGCTCGTAGCAGAACAAAACCTCGATACGCTCGCGTATCATGAACAGAATTGCGGCTCTGTTACATGGGAGGACAGTTCCATCCGGCACTGGTTAAATGAAGATTTCTACTCCAGCGCGTTTACGGATCAGGATAAGAGTACGATCATATCTTGTGAAAATGATGCCGTAACCGATCAGGTATATTTGTTATCAACCGATGAAGTAAAAGAGATGGATTATGGATTTGCGATCCATCACGAAAATAATTCTGCGACACGGCAAGCGAAAAATACCGCGTATGCACAGGCAAATGGCGCATGGACCAATACCGAAGGTGATTTAGCTGGTGGTGGCTGGTGGTGGCTGCGTAACATTGGCAGTCTCCCATTCGATGCCGCGTATGTTGGAAGTGAAGGCTTTACTGACTGTTCTGGATTTATCGTTGTAAATACCGGCGGCTGTGTTCGTCCTGCATTGCATATCAACTTAAAATCAGCTGCATGGCAATCGGCAGGCAAGATTACGGTTAGTTCTGCAGAAGACTTACTGCCTACTCCTGCACCAACTGAAAATCCGCAAAAGAAGGTTATGCTCTCCGCTGTACGGATCGATCCTAGTTCCTGTGGTTCTTATGATATCGACACAGATACAGTCAGTATCAATGATACAAGAACGGGAGAAGGGGATTCCACATTTATGTATTTCCCGAATCCGATCACCGTTAAGGCGGGAGAAAAAATAAAAGTAACAGTTTCCGGCCCGAAATGGGGATCCAATGATTTTAGGATCTGGACGACACCGTCTAATGATACAGGAAATGGAGGTGCCTGGACAGAAGATCCAAATGTATACCTCAATCCGACGATACAATCAGACGGTTCGTATTCAGGAACGGTAGAGATAACTGCAAAAGGAGGAGATTGTAACTGTCTGTCCTTGAAAGCGGCCTGGAACGTAAAGATTCAGGATCTGATCATATCTGAAATTATCGTGGAACGGGTAGAATCTCCATAATATCATGTAACATCGAAAAGCGGATTCTTCTGGTAAACCAGCCAGAGAATCCGCTTTCTTTTATTATCAAATCACTTTTTTACACTTCACATTACTTCTGTCCTTTTTCCCGTTCCTCGATCATCCTCTTCTTTATCTTCGCTTCCATGATAACGTTTAAGATGTGCATCAGTGCTGCTACGGTCGGCACTCCTAAAAACATACCGAGAACGCCAAAATACGCGCCTCCTACCGTGATTCCGAATATAACCCAAAGTGGCTTGATCCCTGTGAGATCACCCAGTATTTTAGGTCCCAGGTAAAGTCCATCAAATTGCTGCAGGACAAGTATCATAATGACATAGATGATCGCAAATTTTGGTTCAATGACAAGATAAATGATGACACCCGGGATAGCTCCGATAAATGGCCCGAAGTAAGGTATCATATTCGTTACTCCTACGATCAGACTTAAAAGCAGCGCATAGGGAAGGTTAATGATCGACATTACGATCAGCGAAAGAACGCCTATGATAATAGAGTCGATCGACTTTCCGTACAAAAAACCATTGAAGATACGGTTACATTCACAAAAGGTATCCCAGATGACCGGTGCGCTGTTTTTATTCGTAAAAATATAGATCATCCTTCGTATTTCTTTCTTAATCTTATCCTTATCGAGAATGATATAACAGGAAATGACAATGGCAAAAATCACATTGACCAGACCAGTTATAAAAGATGCAGATATATTATATAAATACGGAAATACTACTTTTGCGATATCCGTTCCGTATCCGAATAGATTTTCCGGTACGACCTGTTTTAGCAATTCACTAATATCCTGCATCGGTAAAAAGGGATACTTCTCTTGTATTTCTTCAGTATTGTTCACGATATAGCCATAACCTTTTCCGAGCGATTTAGTTAATTCTTTCAGGCTTTCCGAAACCTGGGGAACGATATAAACGATCACGATCGTTAAAGTCCCTAACAGAACGATATATGATATGCCAACACTCGTATATTTACACCACTTACTATTTCTTCCTTTAAACGCAACCTCATCCAGTAAATGATTGATACTGTTCACAAGCGGGTTAATGAGAAAGGATAGCACTACGCCAAATATGAACGGCATCAATACACTGACCAGCCGGCCTAGTTCTTCCATCACTTTTTCCCAGTTCAATATGACCGCGATGACAGCCGTACACGATGCTACGATGAGCATTAGCGTACCGGTGTTTGTAAGCACAGATCGTAGTGATTCTTTTACTTTTTGGTTTGTCTTCCATTCTTTGTTCATACAGTCTCCTTCTTTGCAAAATGTTTGCAATTTTCACAATTATTTTACTTTTTATATAAATTTTATAAATTTTCGCTTGCATTTTTTCATATTCTATTATATAATATATTTCGTAGCTTAGATGAGCGCCTTTAGCTCAGTTGGTAGAGCACCTGACTCTTAATCAGGGTGTCTGGGGTTCGAACCCCCAAAGGCGTACTCCCGAGTCCTTGTTTGGCAGACCTGCAACTGCTGGGTAAGGGCTTTTTTTATTGTTGTAAAAGCTGTAAAGAAAAGTAATTTCTCATAACCTTACCCGGCAAAGTTAAGAGAAATTACTTAGAATAAGAAGATGGCAAACTGACTATTTTCCCTGAGCTTTTGCTTCTTCTAACGCCTGTCTCTCCTCCTCGGAAAGTGCTACAAAAACTTCTCCACCCTTTACTTCTTTTATATAAGTATAACACCCTTCTGCGTTTGAGTGCATGGAATTTAGAATGAATCCATTATCTTCCTTTGTCAACAATGCCAGCACGAAACTTAATGTTCCGCCGATTTCTTTAAACGCGTCGTATTTCACAATGCCGATTTTTTGATATGTTTTTAACAGATTCGCATCAATGTGTTTCATATGCTGATCCAGCTTATTCAATTCCTCATTGATATAATCCATATTCTGAAACTTCTTATGGAACCTGTCTTCCAATGACTTGCCATCCGCCCCGTCCATAAACAGGAGATACCTTGTATTCAGCTTGCTGATCTTCACTAACAATACAACAAGCATGATGACCAAAACAACACAAATGACCGCCAATGTCAACGTTACTATGTCTGATTCAATTCCAAAATCTTTAAAACGAAACATGTTCCTCTCTCCTATCGAAAATATGTTCTAATTATTCAGCAGTGCCACTATCTTTTCCAAATCCTCCGGCGTATAGTATTCAATTTCAATCTTACCCGCTTGTTCGGATCTTCGGTTTATCGTAACTTTTGTACCTATGATCATTTTCAGCTGTTCCTCTAAATCCCGGTAGACAAAATCATTTTTTAGTTCTTCCTTCTTTTTCTTCGGAGTTTCCTTTTTGTCAAGGGACTTGATCAGTTTCTCTGTTTCTCTTACGCTGAGCTTTTCATCAAATATTTTCATTGCTATATTGTACTGCGAATCATTATCCTTGATCGCAAGCAATGCCCTGGCATGTCCACTGGAAATATTCTCTTCGATCAGCATTTCCTGAACCCGCTCATCCAATTTCAAAAGCCGCAGGGAATTGGTAATGGCTGTCCGGCTTTTTGAGACGCGCTCCGCTACTTCATCCTGTTTTAAACTATATTCTTTGACTAATCTCTGATAAGCCATCGCTTCTTCGATCGGATTCAGATCTTCTCTCTGAATGTTCTCGATCAGGGCAATCTCCATGATCTCCTGTGGGGAATAGTCCTTTACTACAACGGGTACTTCCTTTAATCCTGCCAGCTTAGCAGCACGCCACCGGCGCTCACCTGCAATGATTTCGAAATAATCATCCTTCTTTGTTACGACGAGCGGCTGCACAATTCCGTGCTGCTTGATGGATTCCGATAACTCAATAAGAGAATCTTCATTAAAAGATTTTCGTGGCTGATCCTTATTCGGTTCTACTTTGTTTATATCGATCAATTCCTCCGATTTCACAATTGCTTCTGCCGGCACAGGCTTGATCGGTTTATTTGGTATCAGGGTATCTAAACCTTTCCCTAATCCTGTCTTCTTTGTCATTGTCTATTAATCCCCTCTTTCTATCATTTCTTTTGCCAATGCCCGGTATGCTTTTGCACCGGTAGACTTGTTATCGTATATATTGATCGGCAGTCCATAACTCGGCGCCTCCGCAAGTCTCACACTTCTCGGAATGATCGTGTTATAAATATTTTGGTTCAGGTTTTCCCTTACATTTTCGATGACTTGCAACGATAAGTTTGTTCTTCCATCGTACATTGTAAAAACAACTCCATCAATTTCTAATTTAGGGTTTAGTCGTTCCTTTACCAAATTGATCGTATAGATCAACTGGCTCAGTCCTTCTAATGCGTAATACTCACATTGGATCGGGACAAGAACAGCATCTGCCGTTGTCATGGAGTTTATCGTCAGTGAATTGAGGGAAGGGGGGCAATCGATCAAAATAAAATCATAATCATCTTTCTTTTCCTCAACCTTTTTAGATAATATATAATTACGGTCTTCCATATCTAATGTTTCTATTTCCACTCCTGCTAAATTCACATTAGCCGGAAGAACATCCAGATTTTCCAACACATTTTTCTGAACACATTCATCAAATGAGTTCATACCGATCATAAGCTGGTAAACCGTATATTCAAGCGCGTCTTTCTCCACACCTAAACCACTCGATGCATTTCCCTGCGGATCCAAATCTATCATCAAAACTTTTTTCCCTTTTTCAGCTAATGCAGCAGATAGATTTATCGTTGTCGTTGTTTTTCCGACACCACCTTTTTGATTGGCTATTGCAATAATTTTATTCTTCATCATTTCCTCCATGCGCGCACGTCTTTAGCACATTTTTCTCATATTTTATTATAACACCAAACGTCCTTCTTTGCTAGTTATATATTATAAATTTTATATGAAATTATATTACAATGTTTCACGTGAAACATTTCGATTTCATAAAGGCTGCTTCTTTGGTTTTCCTGCTCTTCTAGGAAATTTATCAGGAGTTGGTGCTGACTTTCTTATTTCTACTATGTACCTTTGAAAATCAGGCTCATTTGCCAACTCTGCCAAAGAACTAACTGTACAATTTAGTAATTGCATAGCCTGATCTGATTCTTCTATTTCATCATGAGCTTTTATACTTTTATACAATAAAAGAGTGCCATCCACTTTTACAAAAGGAGAACAATACTCTAATAATATTGGTAATGCCGCTACGGCTCGTGAGATACAGAAATCAAATTTTTCTCTAAATTCTTCTCTCTTTCCAAAATCTTCTGCTCGCCCATGAACAACAGATACTTGATTCAATCCCAGCTCTTCTATCACAAGCGTTAAAAAATCGACTCGCTTATTTAATGAATCCACTAACAAAAATTCAGAATCAGGCAAAAGAATAGAAAGCGGTATTCCTGGAAAACCTGCACCCGTTCCGACATCTATTATCTTCTTGCCAAAAAAAACTTTTTCTGAATATTGAGTAAGCAATAAGCAACTATCTAAAAAATGCTTTTTTGTAACTTCCTGATAATCAATGATTGTTGTTAAATTTATTTTCTGATTCCATTCGATCAATAAATGATAATATGTTTCAAATTGCATAAGCTGTTTATCATTTATTACGATTCCATATTTCATAAACAGATTTTTCATTCTTTCCTCCATCTGCACATAGGTCTCATTTAAAATGTTTCACGTGAAACATCCTTGCAAATATACTAGCAATACTGAAATATCTGCCGGCGACACCCCTGATATTCTCGCTGCCTGTCCAACCGACTCAGGACGAATATCCGATAATTTCTGAACAGCTTCTTTTCTCAAACTATTGATCGCCGTATAATCAATATCCTTTGGAATTCTACGCCGTTCCAATTTTTTGAACTGTTTTACCTGTTTCCACTGCCGCTCAATATATCCTTCATATTTTATATTAATATTTACTTGTTCACAAACATCTTCCGGTAACTCTTTTCTATCTCCATCAATTGGCGCGATTTTATCATAACTCAATTCCGGTCTTCGAATCAGTTCTGCTAATGTAATTCCTGATTGCAAAGGTGTACTCTCATACTGTTTTAATAATTTCTGTACATTCTCTGTTCCTCCAACCGATGTTTTCTTAATCCGGTCAACTTCTAATTCTATCAATCTCTGCTTCTCCAATAATTTCTCATATCTTTCTTCATCAATCAATCCAACTTCATATCCGATCGGGGTAAGTCGCAGATCCGCATTATCCTGACGAAGTAACAGCCGATACTCTGCCCTTGAAGTCATCATCCGATAAGGCTCATTCGTACCTTTCGTAACAAGGTCATCAATCAGCACACCGATATAAGCTTGTGACCGATCAAGGATAAGCGGCTCTTTTTCCTGCATCTTTCTCGCCGCATTTATACCAGCCAACAATCCCTGTGCTGCTGCTTCCTCATATCCCGAACTTCCATTGGCCTGCCCGGCGCTAAACACCCCCTCTAGTTTTTTCAGTTCCAAAGAAGGTTTACATTCTAAAGAATCAATACAGTCGTATTCAATCGCATACGCATTCCTCACGATCCGAGCCTTCTCCAATCCTGGCACCGAATGATACATATCAACCTGAACATCCTCTGGAAGTGAACTGGACATTCCGCCAATATATACCTCGGAAGTATATAACCCTTCCGGCTCGATAAATACCTGATGCCTGTTCTTATCAGAAAAACGAACCACTTTATCTTCTATCGAGGGACAATATCTGGGCCCCGTACCTTTTATCACACCAGAATATAAAGGAGAACGGTCTAAATTATTTCGTATGATCTCGTGCGTTTGTTCATTCGTATAAGTGAGCCAGCATTTGATCTGCTCCCGGTTCAGATCCTCCGCCCGGTTCGTAAAAGAAAACGGAACAATTTTTTCATCCCCATACTGTGGTTCCATTTTTGTATAATCTACTGTATTACCATTTATCCTCGCAGGTGTCCCAGTCTTAAACCTTCGAATCGTAATATCATGCTGTTTTAAACTGTCCGATAAATGAGTCGCCGCCATCAGGCCATTTGGTCCAGTACATGTAGACACATCTCCAGTGATACATTTGGCTTTTAAATAAGTACCCGTACAAAGTATACATACGCGGCACTCATAGACAGCTCCCGTAAAAGTTTTGACCGCTTCTATCTTTCCATTTTCTATCACAAGTTCTGTGACCTCACCCTGCTTCACAGTTATATTTCCATTTTTTTCCAACTTATGGCGCATCAGATCACTATATGCCTTTTTATCCGCCTGTGCCCGAAGGGAATGTACAGCGGGACCTTTTGACTGATTTAACATCTTACTCTGAATAAAAGTAGAATCAATATTCTTCCCCATCTCCCCTCCCAGAGCATCAATCTCTCTTACGAGATGCCCTTTCGAGGAACCACCAATATTTGGATTACATGGCATGAGAGCAATGCTGTCCACACTGACAGTAAAAATCACCGTTTGAAAACCAAGCCGCGCCAACGCAAGCGCTGCTTCACAACCGGCATGGCCGGCCCCCACGACCACTGCGTCATATCGTTCTCTCCATTCTCTTTCCAAGTTCATCTTCCTTTCCTCTATTTTCCCATACAAAATTTTCGGAAAATCGTATCAGCTAAATCATCGTCCAGGCTCTCTCCGATCATACTTCCCAAACTTTCATAAGCACTCATCAGATCGATCGTATAAAAATCTTCTCCCAGGCCAAGTTCTATACTATTTTTTACCTGTTGCAAACTTTCGTAACTAGAGACGACTGCCTGTTTCTGCCTCTCATTTGAAATATAAATCTCATCGTTAAATGAAAGTTGATCCAAATAAAATTGTTCTTTTATCAATTCCTCTAATTCATGTTTCCCGCTCCCAGTCATAGTTGAAAAAGAAATGATTCTTTTATCCGTATAAATTCTTATATCCTCTTCCTGAACTTTCACGTCAAGATCATTTTTATTTAACAGAACTACACCATTTAGATCTGAAATAACCTCCAATAAATGTTTATCGGCGTCTGCCAATTCACAGCTGCCATCTAAGATCAGGATACAAAAATCAGCCCGCCCCAGATTCTCCTTCGCGCGTTCAATGCCGATCCTTTCCACGGGATCGCTCGTATCATGTATCCCAGCCGTATCCACCAAATGAAGAAGCAGATCCCCCAAACGCACATCCTCCTCCAGTGTATCACGGGTCGTCCCGGGAACATCTGTCACGATCGCACGGTCAGTTCCAAGGATAGCATTTAAAAAAGAGGATTTTCCCACATTCGGTTTTCCGATAATGACAGTTTGAACTCCCTGTCGGATCAGACGCCCGTTTCGATAATTGTCTATCATCTTTTTTAATTCTGAAATACTGTATTGAACATTTTGTTCTAACTGATCCACAAAGCCTTCTAAAGAAATATGCTCTGGATCATCCAGTGCCGCCTCAATAAAAGCCACATCATCCAGAATCATTTTTCTAAGCTCAATCACCTTATCCTTAATGATGCCGTTTAACTGGCTCATCGAACTTTGCAGTGCATAGCGGCTTTTTGATTCGATCAGATCCATCACGGCCTCCGCCTGGGACAGATCTATTCTTCCATTCATAAAAGCCCGTTTTGTAAACTCACCTGGTTCTGCCATACGCACTCCGGTTGATAAAAGAAGGTCAAGTATCTCCTGGCAGATCAGGGCACTTCCATGACACTGTATCTCCACGACATCTTCTCTCGTATAACTATTCGGCCCCTTCATGATCAGAACCAGAACTTCATCTACAAATTTTCCTGTTCCATCCACGACATGACCATAATGAACAGTATGGCTTGAAAATTCTGACAATTTCTTAGATGAAAAAGACAGAATGGGTTCCACTTTTTCTACTGCCTCTTCTCCGCTTACCCGAATGATACTTACGCCCCCGCCTGTAGAGGCCGTAGCGATCGCAGCAATCGTATCAGACTGAAACATACGCATGATTCCCTTTCTTCCATAAAATCTAAAAATGGCTAAAAGGCTGAATCCGCAGATTCAGCCTTAAGAGTCATAGATTCAATCTTCTTTTTCCGAGTGTGAATGATTTTTACCATTCGCATGATTATAATTTTTATTGTAAGACCTTCGTCTATTATTACCACCGCTGCCATAATTGTTCTTTCTCCGGTAATTATTGTACTTGCGCGGCGGCATGTCGGCGTACTCTTTTGATACTGTTACAACCACTTTTCGGAACGGCTCTTCCCCTTCACTGTACGTATCCACGTACTTATCATTTTGAAGGGTAGAGTGGATGATCCTTCTCTCATATGGATTCATTGGTTCAAGATATGCTGGCTTACGTGTCTTCTTAACTTTTATCGCTATATTTTTCGCCAGATTTTCAATCGTTTCCCGTCTGCGCTGGCGGTAATTTTCCGTATCCATCTTTATCTTTACGTAATTCTCTAAATCCTTATTCGCCACTAACGATGTCAAATACTGAATGGAATCGAGCGTCTGCCCTCTCTTTCCGATCAGAACGCCCATCTCCTCGCCCTTCAATTCAATATCAATTACACTTTCTTCCTCATTATATTCCATTACCACTTCAACGTTAAGTCCCATATGGTGAAAAAGTTTGTCCAAAAAGTTTTTTACGATTTCCTGGACACTCTCTTTTTTACAAACCCGTATCCTTGCAGGTTTACTGAACATTCCTAAAAAACCAGCGCTCTCTTTTTCAAGCACTTCATACTCCACTTGATCACTCGTCGCTTCAAGTTTTATCAATGCCTCTGTCAAGGCTTCATCAACCGTTTTTGCAGTAAACTCAAGCCAATTTGACATAATAATTCCTCCATTCTGTCAATGCAGTATTTCACTATTTTTCCTTATTATTTTTTCTCCCCGATAACATGTGGGCATACCCTGATATACTCCCCGGCTCGATGTCCTTATTTACATCCAAATTTTTCGAAGAACTATGATCAGAAGCAGAGGAACGATTCTGATAACCTGAAGCCGTTTTGATCGAACTTGTTCTTTGTTTGGAATACATCTCCATCTGCTTATTCCGCTCTTCTAACTTTTTATTCTTTTTTGACGCCTTCTCTTTATTCATCTCGATCAATTCATCAAGAGAAATCTTATCCACATGCCGATTGATAAAATATGCCTGTACGATCCGGTAAATGGAACTGATGATCCAGTAAATGCCTACTCCGATGTTCAATGTCAAACAGAAAAATCCTGACATAAATGGCATGAAATAATTCATCATCTTCATACTGGATGCCATAGAATCTTCGGTCTTTTTCTTGCTGTCATCTGTCTTTAGCTGGAGCATTTTTGTATTGATAAACTGAAATACAACTGCTAATACAGGGACAAGATAAGCAAACTTTGTAACTTTGGCATACTCAGACGGCGTCTGTGAAACGTCAAGTCCAAGAAACATGTTTGCTCCCTCCTGTGCCAGAGAAGGTACATACTTGTCAATCTCACGGATTACCGCGTACAGTACGAGCAGGATCGGCATCGTAATAAGCAGCGGCAGACATCCACCAAACGGACTGACACCATATTTTGCGTAAACGGCCTGTGTTTCCGCATTCATTTTCATCGCGGAATCATTATCTTTTTTCCCTTTATATTTTGCCTGGATTTCCTGAAGCTCGGGATTGATCTTACTCATCAGACGAGAAGATTTCTGCTGTTTCGTATTCAATGGGATCATCAATGTATAAATGATGATCGTAAACAAAATGATACACAAACCGATGTTATGAATTCCGAATACATGAAAAACAGCCCAGTCAATGCCCTGCATGATCCAGCCAAATAGTGTATACAGCCAATCTAACAATAATTTTACCTCCAAATTTTTTACCAGAATACGTGGTTCAAAATGAAATATGAAAATATCCATGTCTTACAAGAAATCATGGTACCGGATCATACCCTCCCTTATGGAACGGATGACACCTCAAAATTCTTTTCACAGCTAAAAAACCACCTTTCCCTGCACCATACTTCGTAATCGCCTGAACGGCATATTCAGAACAACAAGGCGTATAAATGCAGGTTGGCGTTCTTTTCAGCGGAGAAATAAATTTCTGATATATTTTCAATAAAAATAAAAAGACTCTTTTCATTTTAATATTCCATGTAATCTGCACAAATGGCATACCGCACTGTCGATTTCCTCAAAGCTCCTGCCCTTTGCCGCATTTCTGGCAACAATGATAATACTGTGACCTGTCTTAAAACGTACGTCATTTTTCCGAACAGACTCTCTCAATAATCTGGTGACCCGGTGACGTACAACACTATTACCAACTTTCTTGCTAACAGAAAATCCATAACGATTGGGACCACTTTCCCGCTCTAATAAAACCATCACCAGATATTTGTTCGCTTTCGATCTACCGGATCTGTAAACCTTTTGAAACTCCAAATTATTTCCTAATTTTTCAAACACTGTTTCAAACCTCACAAGAGAAGAAAAAGCCACACATTTTATGTGACTTTGCACAATACCTTGCTTACGCAGATAATCTTTTTCTTCCCTTTGCTCTTCTCCTGGAAATTACTTTCCTGCCATTCGAAGTCCTCATTCTCTTACGAAAACCATGAACTCTCGCTCTGGACTTCTTTTTCGGCTGATATGTCATTTTCATCTCGTCACACCTCCTTCGATTTCCAATCTACTACGAACCAATCAAGCCTAATTATAGTATTGAATTGTAAATTAGTCAAGCAAATATTAAAAGAAAATTGCAATTTTGCAAATAGACCATTGAAAAAACTATCATTTTGAGGTAAAATATAGTCGTACGTTTATACCCTTATTTCATTTTTTATTAGTTAGGTAGGTTTTTTTATGGAAAACACAATAAAAGCCAAATGGAACGACATAATCACGCATCTGAAGGAAGAAAGTTCCATCACTGGACCGGCGATCCGGACCTTTATCGAACCATTGCAGCTTTTTTCTTTCGATGACGGAGTCGTTACATTTGAAATAGATAAAGAAACGCAGGGAGATTGTATTGATATACTCAAATCCAAATACAATGTCCACATCAAAGTGGCGATCGAAGTCATTACAGGTGAAAAAGTGGATATCAAGTATATCTATCATACCGAAGCAGTTCCTACCTATATAAAGGAAGAAACCCTGACAGATAAATATCCTTACCTGAAATCGGGTCATTCCTTTGACACCTTTGTTACGAGCAGGAGCAATTCAATGGCACACGCAGCTGCCGTGGCGGTCGCGGAAGCACCTACTTCACAAATTTATAATCCGCTGTTTTTATATAGTGATTCCGGTCTGGGAAAGACACACCTGATGCACTCCATCGCCAGACACATCATCGAACACCATGCGGAACTAAACGTACTATATACGACCAGTGAAGATTTTACAAACCAGGTGATCGAAGCCATCCGAACAAACAAGAAAAAAGGAGACACCGCTGCGACTACGAATCTTCGGAAAAAATTCCGTAACGTAGACGTGCTTCTGATCGATGATATCCAGTTCATTATCGGAAAAGAATCGACACAGATCGAATTTTTTAATACGTTTGAAGCACTTTATCAGGCAAATAAACAGATCGTCATTTCCAGCGATAAACCGCCCAGGGATATGGACCAGTTGGATGAACGATACCGTTCGCGCTTTAATTCCGGCCTTCCAGTTGACATCCAGCCGCCCGATTATGAGACGAGCATGGCAATCCTTAAAAATTATCAGGAAAATGAAACGGTAAAACTGGAAGATAAGATTTTAAGTTACATAGCTACAAATATAAGGTCAAACATCCGTGACCTGGAAGGCGCTTATAAAAAGGTAATTTTTCTTTCCAAACTGACACATCAGGAAATTACCCTCACGTTAGCAGAAGAGGCGCTGAAGGACATCATTAAACCAGACGATTCCCGGGAGATCACGGTAGACTTTATCGTCCAGATCGTGACCGATCATTTTAACTTGGCAGAAGACGCCATCATTTCAAAGAGACGGCAGAACAGTGTTGTGTTTCCACGGCAGATCTGTATGTACCTCTGCAAAGAATTAACAGACTTGTCCACAACCGATATTGGAGCAAAACTCGGAAACAGGGATCATTCGACGGTTATCCACGGTTGTACTAAAATTGAGGAAAAACTTAAAGTTGATAACAGCCTCCAAAATACGATCCAGGTGCTGAAGAAGAAAATCAACCCTTGATCTTTCACAGCAGATCCTGATTATCAACAGATCATCCTGATCAGATACAGCTGTTATCCTTTAGGAAAAACTGTTCATTTTAAGTGTTTGCTTTAATTTTAAACAAATGAACCTCCCTTAATACTACATATTACTAAAATTTAAATATATATTTATTATAATTTCAACTGGAAAGGGGTTACCTACATCATGAAATTCACATGCAGTAAAGCAGATATGAATGAAGCAATCAATATTGTATTAAAAGCGGTACCTGGAAAAACGACAATGCCTATTTTGGAATGTGTGGTAATAGAAGCAAGAGAAGATGAACTGATCCTGACAACAAACGATATGTCTATGGGCATCGAGACAAGACTGCCAGCCCAGATCGAAGAAGAGGGGATCATATTAGTAAACGCGAAGATGATTTCTGACATTATCCGCAAATTACCGGATCAGGAAATTTATTTTGAATCGGATGACAGGGAGAATATCCTCTTATTTTGCGGGAAAGCTAAATTTAACCTCTCTGGAAAGAACCATGAGGAATTCCCGATGCTTCCAGAAATTGAAAAATCAAAGAAGATTGTTATTTCCCAATTTACGTTGAGGGAAATGATCCGGCAGACTATTTTTTCTATCTCAAATAATGAAAACAATAAAATTCTTACGGGTGAACTTTTTGAAATCAACGGGGATGAATTTAAAATCGCCTCTTTGGACCTGCACCGTGTGTCGATCCGAAAAATGCAGCTGAAAGAGAGTTATGAGAATCTGAAAGTGGTCATCCCGGGTAAGACACTCGGAGAAGTTAGTAAGATCTGTACAGGCGGCATAGATGACGAAGTGGAGATCTACTTTTCGAAAAATCATGTGTTATTCCAATACGCGAAGACGATCATCATTTCAAGACTGATCGAAGGAAACTTTTATAACATCAATCAAATGCTCACGAATGATTATGAAACAAAAGTAGTTGTGAACAAAAAAGAATTCTTAGATTGTATCGACCGCGCAACCCTTTTATTGCGTGAGTCAGAAAATAAACCGGTTATCATGAACATCAAAAATGATGAGATCAAGATGGAGATGAATACGAAGATCGGTTCTATGGATGAAAATGTGAACATCGAAAAAGAAGGAAAAGACCTGCGCATCGCGTTTGATCCGAAATTCATCATTGATGTTCTCCGTGTGATCGATGAAGAACAGGTTAGCTTGTATTTGTTCAATTCAAAGGCTCCATGCTTCATACGGGATGATCATTCTTACATATACCTGATCCTTCCCGTAAACCTGATTGAATAAGACAGGGGTTAGTCGCGAAATGATAGCAGCAGAAATGAGGAGAATGTATGGAAGAAATTAAGATCAAAGATGAATTCATCAAGCTTGGACAGGCGTTAAAACTAGCAGGTCTAGCCGGCTCGGGAGTGGACGCCAAATTCATGATCGCTGAAGGCATGGTGACGGTAAATGGGGAAACAGAGTACCGCCGCGGCAGGAAAGTCCACCCGGGAGATATCATTGAGCTCGATGGCACCCAGGTAAAGGTAAGCAATTTATGATGATCCATAGTTTGGAGCTGCTGCATTTTCGCAATTATGAAAGGGAATTGTTTGAATTTGATGGAGAGACGAATGTCCTGTATGGTGATAATGCCCAGGGAAAAACGAATGTCCTAGAGGGGATCTATCTCTGTTCCACGTCGAGGTCACACAAAGGCAGCAGGGATAAGGAAATGATCCTGATGGGCCAGGAAGATGCTCATTTAAAAATGATCGTGGAAAAAAATCAGATCTGCCACAAGATCGACGTGCATTTAAAAAAAAAGAAAGCAAAAGGAATCGCGGTCGACGGCATTCCGGTAAAAAAAAGCAGCGATCTTCTCGGCATGTGCCATGTGGTATTTTTTTCGCCGGAAGATCTGGCGATCATTCAGAACGGCCCGGAAGCCAGAAGAAAATTCATAGATATGGAGCTTTGCCAGCTGGACCATATTTATCTGCATCATTTGACAAAATATAAGCATGTATTGAAACAGAGGAATGAGTTATTAAAGCAGATCAGTATAAATTCCAAATTGTTGGACACACTTGATATATGGAACAGCCAGCTTGTTGAGTATGGTACATATGTGATAAAGGCGAGAACAGAGTTTATAGAAAAGTTAAATGGTTATATCCGGGAGATTCACAGCAGCCTGACTGGCGGAAAAGAACAGATCGAGCTGACATATGAGCCAAATGTGACAGCGGACATGTTTGCACAGGAGCTGGCCGTCATGGAAAAAAAGGATTTATTTACGAAAACAACAAATACAGGCCCTCATCGCGATGATCTTTCCTTTGTTTCTGAACAAAGGGATCTGAGAAAATATGGTTCACGAGGGCAGCAGAGGACGGGAGCGCTCTCGCTCAAATTAACGGAAATCCAGATCGTAGAAGAAAAAACAGGAGAAAAACCTCTTTTGCTTTTGGATGACGTTTTGTCAGAATTGGATCGAAACAGACAGAATTATCTGTTAGAACATATAAAAGGCATACAAACGATAATCACTTGTACAGGTTTGGAAGAATTTGTGAAAAATGGGGTAAATATGCAGAAAACGTTTGAAATTGTTTCAGGTTCTGTCAAAAGGTAAAAAGGAATGTAAAAAGCCGCGGGAAATTCCGTGCAGAAATGGAGAATGAGATGGATAGTCAGGAAATAATGGAATATGGAGCGGATCAGATACAGATATTAGAAGGGCTGGAGGCCGTTCGGAAGAGACCAGGTATGTATATCGGCAGCACATCTGAACGAGGTCTTCACCACCTTGTGTATGAAATTGTGGATAACTCGGTAGATGAGGCATTGGCGGGTTATTGTGATACCATTCACGTACATATCAATCCAGATAATTCGATTACCGTACTTGACAATGGACGGGGAATCCCGGTAGGAATCAACCACAAGGCTGGACGGCCGGCTGTGGAAGTCGTATTTACCGTCCTTCACGCCGGAGGTAAATTCGGCGGCGGCGGATATAAGGTGTCCGGCGGGCTGCACGGAGTGGGCGCGTCTGTCGTGAATGCTTTGTCCGAATGGCTGGAAGTAGAGATCTATCAGGATGGGAAAATCTATAAACAGCGTTTTGAGCGCGGTAAGATCATGTATGACTTAAAGGTAATAGGAACGACGGAAACGCGCGGATCTAAAGTTACATTTTTACCAGATAAAGAGATTTTTACGGAGACGACAGAATATGACTATGATACGCTGAAACACCGCCTGCGTGAGATGGCATTTTTGACAAAGGGGATCAAGATCGTTCTTCACGATGACAGGAAAGAAGATCCGGTAAAAGAAGCGTTTTATTATGAGGGCGGTATTAAAGAATACGTGGAATACTTAAATCGTCATAAGGATCCCCTCTATGAGGAAATCATTTACTGCGAGGGACAAAAGGGCGATGTGTTCGTCGAGGTTGCTTTCCAGCATAACGATTCGTATTCTGATAACTGCTATAGTTTTGTGAATAACATTACGACGCCGGAAGGGGGAACCCACTTAGCCGGATTTAAAAACGCGCTGACGAAGACATTTAACGATTATGCCAGAACGCAGAAATTTTTGAAAGATAACGATGTGAATCTGAGCGGTGATGATATACGTGAAGGGATTACCGCGATCATCAGCGTCAAAATCCCCGAGCCGCAGTTTGAAGGACAGACGAAACAAAAACTGGGGAACTCCGAAGCGAGAGGCGCTGTGGACAGCATTGTCAGTGAACAGCTTACGATATTTTTAGAACTGAATCCTACGATCGCCAAACAGATCTGTGATAAGGCTCTTTTGGCGCAGAGGGCGAGAGAGGCGGCTAGAAACGCCAGGGACCTCACGAGAAGGAAAACGGCGTTGGAAGGAAGTTCACTTCCGGGAAAGCTGGCGGACTGCAGTGATAAGAACCCGGAAAACTGTGAGATCTATATCGTGGAGGGAGATTCGGCCGGCGGCAGCGCCAAGACGGCCAGAGACCGCGCGACACAGGCTATTTTACCGCTGCGCGGAAAAATACTAAATGTAGAAAAAGCCCGGTTGGACAAAATCCTGATCAACAACGAGATCAAGGCGATGATCACGGCGTTTGGCACGGGGATTTCGGATGATTTTGATATCGATAAACTGCGTTACCATAAGATCATCATTATGACGGATGCCGATGTGGACGGCGCCCATATTGCTACGCTTCTACTCACCTTTTTATACCGGTTCATGCCGGAACTGATCCGGGAAGGTTATGTGTATCTTGCGCAGCCGCCGCTTTACCGCGTTGAAAAAAATAAAAAATCGTACTATGTGTACAGCGATGAGGAACTGAATGAAAAACTGGAGGAACTCGGAAGGGACGGAAACAATAATATCCAGCGCTACAAAGGTCTGGGTGAGATGGACGCCGAGCAGCTGTGGGATACGACGATGGATCCGGCAAAACGGGTACTTCTCCAGGTAAAGATGAAAGAAGAGGAGTCTTCAGAGATCGATCTGACATTTACGACGCTTATGGGAGATAAAGTGGAACCAAGACGTGAATTTATAGAGAAAAATGCTAAATTTGTGACAAATCTGGATATTTATTAAGGAGGAAGGACAAAAATATGGATGAAAATATTTTTGACAAAGACAACGGTTCTATGGACGACATTAAGCCTGTTGACCTGAGGAAGACCATGGAAAAATCGTATATTGAATATGCCATGTCAGTTATTGCATCCAGAGCACTTCCTGATGTGAGAGACGGTTTAAAACCGGTACAGCGCCGTATTTTGTATGCGATGATCGAATTGAACAACGGCCCGGACAAACCGCATCGTAAGTGTGCGCGTATCGTCGGTGATACGATGGGTAAATATCATCCTCACGGCGACAGCTCGATTTATGGGGCGCTTGTCAATATGGCGCAGGAATGGTCCACGAGATACCCTTTGGTCGACGGTCATGGTAACTTTGGTTCAGTTGATGGCGACGGGGCGGCAGCGATGCGTTATACCGAGGCCCGCCTCAGTAAGATTTCGATGGAAATGCTTGCCGATATCAATAAAAACACAGTTGATTTCGTACCAAACTTTGACGAGACGGAAAAAGAGCCGGTCGTTCTCCCTTCCAGGTTTCCGAATCTTCTAGTAAACGGAACTTCTGGTATTGCCGTCGGAATGGCTACGAACATCCCGCCGCACAATCTTCGTGAAGTGGTAAACGGCGTGGTGAAGATCATAGATAATATTGTGGAAGAAGACCGGGATACGACGATGGACGAAGTGATCGACATTATCAAAGGACCTGATTTTCCGACCGGAGCTACGATCATGGGAAGGCGCGGGATCGAAGAGGCGTACCGCACCGGACGCGGGAAAATCCGGGTACGCGCTGTAACGGATATCGAACCGATGGCGAATGGTAAAAACCGGATCATTGTAACAGAACTTCCGTATATGGTAAATAAGGCGCGCCTGATAGAAAAAATAGCGGAATTACATAAAGAAAAAAGAGTCGATGGCATTACCGAACTGCGGGACGAGTCGAACCGCGAAGGAATGCGTATCTGCATTGAACTCCGAAAGGATGTCAACCCGAATATCGTATTGAACCAGCTTTATAAACATACGCAGCTGCAGGATACATTTGGCGTAAATATGCTCGCGCTTGTGGATAACCAGCCGGTTCTTATGAACATTATGCAAATGCTGACGCATTACTTAAAGCATCAGGAAGAGGTTGTCACCCGCCGGACAAAGTACGATCTGAATAAGGCAGAAGAACGGGCCCATATTTTAAAAGGCCTGCTCATCGCGTTAGATCATATCGACGAAGTGATCAAGATCATAAGAAATTCCCAGAGTACGCCGATCGCCAAAGAACGATTGATCGAGCGATTCGAACTCGATGATGTGCAGGCACAGGCGATCGTGGATATGCGTCTGCGCGCATTGACCGGCTTGGAACGGGAAAAACTGGAAAATGAATTTGATGAACTGATGAAAAAGATCGAGGAGTATAAAGCAATCCTCGCTGACCGCAAACTGCTGTTAGGCGTGATCAAGCAGGAGATCAGCACGATTGCTGCGAAGTACGGGGATGAACGAAGGACAGGCATCGGTTTTGATGAATTCGATATCTCGATGGAAGATATGATCCCTGTGGAAAATACGGTCGTAGCGCTGACACATATGGGTTATGTCAAGCGCATGACGATCGACAACTTTAAGAGCCAGCAGCGCGGCGGGAAAGGGATCAAAGGGATCCAGACGATCGACGATGATTATATCGAAGATCTGTTTATGGCAACCACACATCACTATCTGATGTTCTTTACCAATAAAGGCCGCGTGTACCGCATCAAAGCGTACGAGATCCCCGAATCCGGCAGGACAAGCCGAGGAACGGCGATCGTAAACCTCCTGCAGCTTCTGCCAGAGGAAAAGATCACGGCCGTGATCGCCATGAGGCAGTTTGATGAAGATAAGTACCTGTTCATGGCGACAAAGCACGGGCTCGTAAAAAAGACGTCGATCACCGAATACAGAAATATACGAAAATCCGGACTTCAGGCGATCAGCCTCCGTGAAGATGATGACCTGATCGAAGTGAAGGTAACAGATAATACGAAAAATATCCTTTTGGTCACGAAACACGGACAGTGTATCAAGTTTAAGGAGACAGACGTCCGTCCGACAGGAAGGACTTCAATCGGCGTCCGGGGAATGAACCTGTCTTTTGATGACGAAGTGATCGGCATGCAGATGGACAGCCAGGGCGAGGAACTGCTCCTCGTTTCAGAATACGGACTCGGAAAACGTACGGGTATTGATGAATTTGGTATCCAGCACCGCGGCGGCAAAGGCGTAAAATGCTATAAGATCACGGAAAAAACCGGTTTTGTCGTGGGAGCGAAAGCGGTCCATGAAGATCAGGAAGTGATGATGATCACAAATGAAGGTATCATTATCCGCATTGAAGTAAGGGGTATTTCCGTATTAGGCCGTATAACATCAGGTGTGAAATTGATGAATGTTGACAGTTCAAAGGATATCGTCGTGGCAAGTGTGGCGAAAGTCAGAAAAGACACGTCGGATACGTCAGATGCGTTGGAGACATCAGAAACACCGGATGAAGCAGGTATGCCGGAAATGCCAGAGGAGGAGCCAGAGGAAACGGATGAGAACGATTAATACAGTTGAAATTACAGAAGCCGTGAAGGAAATGTGCATGGAAGTAAATATCCGGCTGTCCGAGGACGTGAAACAGGCAGTACTTGCTGCCAGGGAACAGGAAGAATCGCCTCTCGGCAGACAGATTTTAGGCCAGTTGGAAGAGAATATGGAAATTGCGGCCGAAACGAAGATACCGATCTGTCAGGATACTGGTATGACTGTCGTATTTTTACGCATCGGGCAGGATGTACATTTCGAAGGTGAGTATATTGAAGACGCCGTAAATGAGGGGATCCGCCGCGGATATGAAGAAGGATATCTTCGAAAATCCGTGGTAAAAGATCCAGTCGAGCGCGTCAATACAAAAGATAATACGCCGGGTGTCATCCATTATGAGATCGTACCCGGAGATCAGGTAGAGATCACTGTCGCTCCGAAAGGATTTGGCAGTGAGAATATGAGCCGGCTCTATATGTTAAAGCCGGCGGACGGCATCGAAGGGATCAGGGAAGCTATTTTGGAGACGGTAAAACTGGCCGGGCCGAATGCCTGCCCGCCGATCGTGGTAGGCGTGGGAATCGGCGGAACATTTGAAAAATGTGCGATCCTGGCAAAGAAAGCGCTTACGAGGGATCTGAATAGCTCATCCCACATCCCGTATGTGAAAGAACTGGAAGATGAGATGCTTAAAGAAATCAATAAGCTCGGGATCGGGCCGGGCGGACTCGGAGGGCGCGTGACTGCTCTCGGAGTAAATGTAGAAACATATCCGACCCACATCGCTGGGATGCCGGTAGCGATCAATATTTGCTGTCATGTGAACAGGCATATACGGAGGATCATTTAAAATATTAAGTTTCGGACTACTCCCCATATCAGAATGGCTATCACATAAAGTAATGTAAGCCATTTAGTGAAGGAGGAAGTCCGTATTTTTTTTGAACAGAAAAAATTTAATATTATAATGAGGAGCAAAACAGGTGAGGAAATCAACAAAAATGGATTTGCAAGATAAGCGCCGCGCAGATCAAACTTCATTAAACTGAGAAATACATGAGTGATCCCGCAGCCGGGGCACTTTAGTCCGGTGATCGTGTTAAAAAAGCACGGTATACAAAAAGATGTATACCGCACTAAACACGCATATGCAAGACCTAAAATAATAATAAACATCAACGTTTTCACTTCTTTACGCATCTGCAAATTTATTAACCTCGCTCTGGATCAATGCCAAAGAAATAATAGCACCAAAGAGATAAAGGATCAAATAGAGAACTCCTCCATTTGATGCAGGCTCTCCGTGGTTTTGTTTTGCCTTGTCAATCTTATCGCCGCGTCTGTATGCCCAGAAAAGACCATAGATACCGCATGTGACAAGTGTAAGTAAAAGTGACACGCCGCCTGAAGTATCGTCATTTTCTCCGGCAAGATAGTTTGTATCATTTGTCAAGCAGACGAACCAGTACCACATGTAAATGCCGCACGTAACGAATGAAAGAATGATACAGAGTGCAATATTCCTGTTTTTTACCATTTTCAATAAAACCTCCTTTAAATATTTTGTAATTTATGTACTAAATTACATTCGAACAGTGTCCAAAAAAGCGTACTTTTCAGGACACTGTTATCTTCTTATAAAGTTTAACACATTCAAGTGAATCTGTCAATTATTTATGCGGAGATTAGGAAAATAAATAAAATAACACAAACTTTCGAAAAATAAAATGTTGACAAAATGGAGAAAACGTATTTTAATTATATAGGGTAGCTTCTACAGCAAGTCGGACAGAGAGAAAGGCTGGCGGATCAGAGATGGAGACCAATTGCGAATTTTGTGCACTGTATTATGTAGATGAAGAAGGATATGGTGAATGTCAGGTGAATTTAGATGAGGATGAGATGTATCGGCTGCTTCATTCATCTTATAAAAGCTGTCCATATTATCAAAGTGATGATGAATATAAAATTGTCAGAAAACAAAATTAACGGATCATTTGGATGGAGAATGGATGAAGTTTTATTTGGCGCCGCTTGAAGGCATAACCGGTTATATTTACCGCAGCACTTATCATAAATATTTTGGAGAAATAGACAAGTATTTCACTCCGTTTATTTCCCCAAATAAAAAGAAAATATGTCGGACAAGAGAAAAGAATGATATTTTGCCGGAGAACAACGCAGGGATGTATGTTGTACCGCAGATCCTGACAAATCATGCAGGGGCGTTTCTCAATACCGTTCATTATCTGCAGGACTTTGGTTATGAGGAAGTAAACCTGAATCTGGGATGTCCGGTCGGAACTGTTGTGTCAAAAGGAAAGGGATCGGGTTTTCTCGCATATCCAGACAAGCTTCGGGCATTTTTTGACGAGATATTCTGTCATGCTGATATAAAAATATCTGTTAAAACGAGGATTGGCATGTCACATGCAGATGAATTTGCGCTGCTGTTGGATATTTTCAATGAATTTCCCCTGTATGAGCTCATTATCCACCCGCGGACGCGGGAAGATTATTATAAAAATACACCAAACTGGGATATCTTTTCCTACGGATATGAAAGAAGCCAAGCTGAGGTTTGTTATAACGGAGATCTTTATGCAAAAAAAGATTTTCAGTTATTGGTAAACCAATTTCCGCAGCTGGAGGAAGTGATGCTCGGCAGGGGGATTCTCCGCTGTCCGGGAATCATTTCATCTATAAAGTACGGTACAGAGATGACGAAGGAAAAGCTTCACGGATTTCACGATGAATTGTATGAAAGATATAAAGAGACTCTTCCCGGGGAAAAGCCAGTGTTATGTAAGATGAAGGAATTGTGGAGTTATCTGATCTATTCGTTTGAATATGATGCAAAAATAGAAAAGAAATTGAAAAAAGCACAAAAATGTGCAGAGTATGAATCTATTATCCAGAAATTATTTTATGAATACGATTTATGTGTCTGCAATGGAGGAGAAGATGGACAAATATATCAACACACCATTAACAGAAGAGAAAGTGAAAGATCTGAAGGTCGGTGATTATGTATACTTATCCGGCACGATCTATACAGCGAGGGATGCCGCTCATAAAAGGATGACCGAAGAGCTGCAGACAGGTAAATCCGTTCCTTTTGAGATGAAAGACCAGGTCATCTATTACCTCGGCCCGACTCCAAACAGACAGGGTCAGGTGATCGGTTCGGCCGGCCCCACGACGAGCAGCCGTATGGACAAATATGCGCCTGTTCTTTTGGATATGGGGTTGAAGGGAATGGTTGGAAAAGGAAAAAGAAGCGATCTCGTGGTGGATTCCATGAAAAAGAACTGTGCGGTTTATTTTGCGGCAGTAGGTGGAGCGGGTGCGCTGCTGTCAAAATGTATTAAGAAAAGTGAAGTGATCGCGTACGATGATCTGGGAACAGAGGCGATTCGGAAACTGGAAGTAGAAAATCTTCCGGTGATCACGGTCATTGACTGCTATGGAAATGACTTGTACCAGACAGCCGTAAAAGATTATGAAATTAAGTAGTTGACAAATAAATGATAATCTGTTAGAATAAGCTTTGCATTGAAATTGAATATTGTTTCTGATTTCAGTAATTTGGAGAAGTACTCAAGTGGCTGAAGAGGCGCCCCTGCTAAGGGTGTAGGTCGTTCGCGCGGCGCGAGGGTTCAAATCCCTCCTTCTCCGTTACCTAAAAAGATGAGCAAATTCCTATTTTATAGAGGTTTGCTCGTTTTTTTGTATCAAAAAAGTTTGAATACCTAGCCGAGATTTCTAAAAAGTTTCTTTTAGAGTATTCTAGAAAGAAAAAGAATAGGGGAAGTGAAATTCACTCCAACACAGCGGGAAGGAAGCCTAATTCAAATTCCTCCTT
>CAJTTQ010000036.1:24316-25897 GCA_910579145.1 uncultured Eubacterium sp. | reverse complement strand
CATTCAGATAGATATATCAATGTTCAAGTGGGGCATGATACAACAGCGGATGAGATGGTGACGTTATTTTTTAAATATTCTTTTATACAAAAGTAGAGGGAGGTAATGATAATGCGGTTAAAAAGTTTTAAAATGGGGTGCATGCTCTTGGCTCTGATGCTGTTCCTCTGCCAGTTTGGTCAGTCAGAGGCAAAGGTAAAAAGTCAAAAATCCGAAAAAGCACTCAAACAGATGTGGGCAGAGCCGTCCACAAAGTACTTTTATCATACTGCTTTCGTTCAAAAAGGGCGTTTCTATCCAATAAAGGATTTTATAAATGTAGCTGGAATGTCCGACAGTGCAGCACAGCTGCGAAGTAAGATGATAAAAAAGAAAGTGAAGTTTACCATGTCGGGTAGTGGATTAGTAATTAGGAATCAGTCATTTAGGGCAAATAAGACGGGCGACTACAGATTGAATGTCAGAACAGAAAACGAATGGCATGTTTTTTCGATTCGCGTAGTGGAACGATACTTTAAGGTGCAGGCGGATAAAGTAGCCAAAGTGGTGATTTCCCAAGATGAGCTGGGGGCGCGAACTGCAATGGAGTTTACAGATCCAAGCGTAATCAATGAAATTTCATGCAAGCTGACGCAACCTAAGTATACCTTTGTCTTTCCTAAAACGTCTCGTGTACCACTGGGATTTGGAGGATATTATGTTTCTTTATATACTTCTGATGGCAGATGTCTCGATCATCTTGCGGTAGTAGATGATAAAATTTGGAACGCAGGAATGGTTGGAGGTAAGAGATTTGTTTGGAAATCTGATTCACATTTTGCCAAGGAGTGCTTTGAATATATAGATAAAACATACAAAGGCGCGTTAGCGCTTATTCCGGAACGAGTATGGTAAAAAATCAAGTGTGGTTCTGTTTGTCGGCAGAACCACACTTGATTTATGCAGGTGATTTATGCAGGCACAAAACTTTTAAATGTTTCTAGAATTTTTGGTAATAATTGACAGATTATTTACTCTGTGCTATTCTATAAATAATGTAGGGGAGCATATAATATCATAATTAAAGAAAAGAGGTAAATGAATAATGAAAAAGCAAATAGTATTAGTTTTTATTTTGTTAACAGTTTTTGGAATGTTCGTAAGTAATCAAAATACTTCAGCATCCGTATCGGAAAAGTCCGAAAACCAAAGAAATAACGCAGACCAATACAAGATTAAAACATTAATAGATACAAAAGAAAAACAACTAGCAGTTACCTCCGCAAAAGAGTGGATAAAAGATGATAGAGTTATTGATTATCCAATAACTTCAGATTCGGTTCAATGGAAAAAATTTACTACGCATAAACAAATGGTTGAAGCATGTACAATCCCTGATGAAATCATTGAAAAACTTTCCACCCAAGAACTTATAGGAATGATTATGGACTACCCGTTGCTTTGTGATTTATATTATTATGATACTTATGAACAAGGGTTATACACTTTGGTATCTCAATTCAATGGATTAAGAGAATTATTAAGAAGAAAAGATGGTATTAGTGAACTTATAAAATATTATAAAAGTTATGATATCCCCAA
>CAJTTQ010000036.1:0-24306 GCA_910579145.1 uncultured Eubacterium sp. | reverse complement strand
GAACCTTTAATATCTAAAAAAGTTACAGATGAATTAAACGATACGAATAACGAAATGTATGATAAAAAACTGGCAGGAATTCTGAAGAACGGTGCAAAAGCTGATGCCTTACAAACAGATTTTAAGGTTATTGCGAATGTTGAATTGCTAGAAGTTTTATTGACTAATGATATTGTTTTAGACTCTAGTTCTCAAAAACAAAAAGAAGAAATATTGGACATAGCTTTAGAAAAGTATAGCAAAAAAATAGAAAGTGATTTGTTTACAGGAAAAGAAAATACTTTCTATAGAGTGGTAAAAGAAAATGATAGTATGAATATTTTTGTCAATTTACAAACAAAAACTACTAAGTTGGGTGCGTTGAGAAATGCAACTTTGAGAAGTATGAATTATGTCACTACACCTAAAGGCTCTAAGGTCCCCGTGTTTACTTCTGCTTACTATGGAGATTCGTGGGCAAAAGAACTTGATTTAAAAACCAAACAACAATATCCAAATGCGACTATTTTAAGTTCTTCCGATAATCGATACAACTGCCATTCGCACGCATGGTATAATCAACTTCCAACAAATATATATTGGATGAATCATCCTGATGCATACATAAATGATGGTAGTTATAAAAAAATTACTAATAAAAGTAATCGAGGTGCTCACAATAGAGTATTATGGATGCAGGTTCCTTTAGCTAATCCGATAATACATTCGGGATATTTGGTTAATATAAATAGTGATGGAACATATAAGATTAACTCCAAATGGGGACAAGGCCCTTTGATGACACACAAAGCAAAATACTCTCCTTATAGCGGTGGCAGGGAATACTACAAAAGAAATTAGTAAAGGTTTCTGATTATCATTTTGAAAGCGGGTGTTTGTATGGGAAAAAGATTAATAAAAATAGTGGTTGGCTTGGGTTTAATGATTTCTCTCATGGTAGGAGGAATGAAGATGATTATAATAGAAGACACACCTCAGGAATCGGCAACTGTGGCACCACAACCGCATGCTTCCATGGATCCAACCACACCAAGAGTGATCATTGATGAAAATGGAATTAAAACAGGGAGAGAACATTGGGATTCGTTTCTAAAAGCTTCCTGTAATAAGTCCTCCTCATGCATCTGGATTCAATATCAATATGTTGATTTAGTTTCTTTCCATAACAAGTTAAATGATTCTGGATACAATGACGTTTACGTACAATTTGATGGAAACTACTACCATTATTTCACTGGCAATTCGACGAAAACCTATCAGTATCTTTCTGAATTGTCCGGACGCCGACCTAACGATGGCCATCTATCCACCAATGTGATTCTATCAAATAGACCATATTCCTTCGAGGAAATCAATGAACTATATTCCGCCGAAGAATTGAGTAAGAGCGCATATGGCAGCGACGCGCATACTACCACCGATCACCAAATGCTATATCAACCGCTTTTTTCCTATTAACTGTTATTCCCAAGGTGTAGATGGGCAACTTTTTACAAGGCACATAGGTTAATGACAAAGTCATAAATAGCAATACAGGCATTGAAATAATAGGAGTTTTTTCAATGCCTGTAAATGTTTTCAGGCTCTTTAGGAGAATGGCTGAGTTATTATCTGAATGCGATGTGGCAAACTTTTTCCAAAAAGTGCTTGCATTTTCGAGAAACCTGGTGTATAATGGCTAGTGCTGTGACATGATAGCGAAGAAGCGTGAGGTTGCCATCGTAGCGGCTCTTATCTGCGAAGATGAGATTCCTGATGGGTTTTCCGTGGAGCGAATGTCAAGAGATTTCGGCGGGGATATAAAAATTCCGACCGGTGTGGAAGAAACGCCGGGATGCCGGGGTCGGTAAACCTGACGGCAAGTCACTGTACGAACCATATAAGTGTGTGCAAAAAAGGATCACAAGCATGTGATATGTCATCCGAGGATGGCACTTTTGTAAGAACCGGCATGACACACACGGATGAGTGTACAGTCACCACTTGTCGTACTATCATATTATAAGTACGAAAAGGAGGCGGCTTTTTTTATGGCAAGTCAACAGACAATGAGGATCATTTTAAAAGCATACGATCATCAACTGATCGATTTTGCAGCTGCAAAGCTGATCGAAACTGTGAAGAAAACAGGAGCAAAGGTGAGTGGACCTGTACCACTTCCGACGAAGAAAGAGATCATCACGATCCTTCGTGCGGTACACAAGTACAAAGACTCCAGAGAGCAGTTTGAGCAGAGAACACATAAAAGACTGATCGATGTGCTGAAGCCATCACAGAAGACAGTAGATGCGTTATCCCGTTTGGAAATGCCTGCTGGGGTTGCAATTGATATAAAAATGAAGTAATAGAATCGAGCAGGCTCGATTCATTACAAGTTTGGTGACACAAACTTGAGAGAAAAGCATTTGGTAAAAACCCAAAAACATACGGGGTGGTAAGACAGTCCCCCGGTCCTAACAGGTAACCCGTTTTCCGGTTCAGAACGAGGCGTTACCATCTAGGATGATTGCTTTCCGCTTTTTGCTCCAGGTTGCCTTCTATATAAGAAGGAACGGACAATTATGAAAACAATCCGCTGTAGAAATTTAGGAGGTAAAGAAGATGAAAAAAGCTATCGTAGCGAAAAAAGTTGGAATGACACAGATTTTCAACGAAGACGGTGTTTTGACACCAGTTACTGTGCTCGAGGCTGGCCCGGTTTTCGTAACTCAGATCAAAAATGAGGAGACGGACGGATACAGCGCAGTACAGGTTGGTTTTGGCGACATTCGTGAGAAGTTGGTGAACAAGCCGAAACAGGGACACTTTGCAAAAGCAGGAGTGGAGAATAAGAGATTCCTCACAGAGTTTAAGTTTGACAATGCAGAGGAGTATGAATTAGGACAGGAAATCAAAGTAGATATCTTTGAAGCCGGTGACAAGATCGACGTAACGGCCACGAGCAAGGGTAAAGGATTCCAGGGTGCCATCAAGCGCCACGGACAGTCCCGCGGACCGATGGGTCACGGCTCCAAATTCCATAGACATGCGGGTTCCAATGGTTCTGCATCGGATCCCAGCAAAGTATTTAAGGGCAAGAAAATGCCTGGCCAGATGGGCGCAGTAAAAGTTACGGTCCAGAACCTTGAGATCGTAAGAGTGGACGCAGAGGACAATCTGCTTCTCGTAAAAGGCGCTGTACCGGGGCCGAAGAAATCAACCGTAATCATTAAAGAATCCGTAAAGGCATAACTTTCGGAAAGGAGGATGACACAGATGGCAAGCGTATCTGTTTATAATATGGAAGGCAAAGAAACAGGAACGATGGAATTGAACGATTCGATCTTTGCTGCACCAGTAAATGAGCATTTGGTTCATATGGCAGTTGTGTTGCAACTCGCTAACAAACGTCAGGGAACACAGAAAGCGAAAACCCGTTCCGAAGTTCGAGGCGGTGGAAGAAAACCGTGGAGGCAGAAAGGAACCGGCCACGCAAGACAGGGTTCGATCCGTGCCCCGCAGTGGAAAGGCGGCGGAATGGTATTCGCTCCGGTGCCGAGGGATTATTCGTTCAAAATGAATAAGAAAGAAAAAGTGGCAGCGCTGAAGGCGGCGTTATCATCGAAGGTAAGTGAGAACAAGCTGATCGTCGTAGAGGGAATGGAGATGGATGCTCCGAAGACAAAGACGATCCAGACGCTTCTTGACGGCCTTGATATGAAAAAAGCACTGGTTGTCGTAGACACGGAGGGCAGAAATGTGACACTTTCCGTCCGCAACATTCCGACGGCCAGGGGAGTATTCGCAAACTCCATCAATGTATATGACATTCTCAAGTATGACAATGTGATCATGACGAAGAGTGCCATTGCAGCAATCGAGGAGGTGTACGCATAATGGCAGATCTGAAATATTATGACATTATTTCCGAACCGGTTATCACCGAGAAGTCGATGGCGGGAATGGAATACAAAAAATACACATTCTATGTACACACGGACGCAACAAAGTCCCAGATCAAGGACGCGGTAGAAAAAATGTTCGCGGGGACAAAGGTTGCCAGGGTTAACACGATGAACTGCGAGGGAAAAACACGCAGACGTGGTATGACAAAAGGAAAGACGGCGAAGAGGAAAAAAGCCATCGTCCAGTTGACAGAGGACAGCGCAGATATTGAAATATTTGAAGGATTATAGAAAGGAGTGTAACTCATGGGAATTAAAACATTTAACCCATATACACCTTCCAGGAGACAGATGACAGGTTCGGACTTTGCGGAAATTACAAAGTCTACTCCTGAGAAATCCCTTACCGTGTCCCTGAAGAAAAACGCAGGGCGTAACGCGCAGGGTAAGATCACAGTGAGACACCGCGGAGGCGGTTCCAGAAGAAAATACAGGATCATTGATTTTAAGAGAAATAAAGATGGGATTCCAGCAGTTGTGAAAAGTATTGAGTACGATCCGAACAGAACGGCAAACATCGCGCTCATCTGCTATGCGGACGGCGAAAAAGCTTATATTCTTGCACCGGCCGGCTTAAAAGTCGGACAGCAGGTAATGAATGGCGAGACGGCAGAAGCCAGAGTCGGAAACTGCATGGAACTGAAAGATATTCCGGTTGGTACGCTTGTACACAATGTAGAGCTTCATCCGGGACATGGCGGACAGTTTGTCCGTTCGGCTGGAAACAGCGCGCAGCTTATGGCGAAAGAAGGAAAATACGCGACACTCCGTATGCCTTCCGGTGAGATGAGAATGGTGCCGATCGTGTGCCGCGCTACGATTGGACAGGTCGGAAATGCAGAGCATAACCTGATCAATATCGGTAAGGCGGGACGTAAACGTCATATGGGTATCCGTCCTACGGTCCGCGGTTCGGTTATGAACCCGAATGACCATCCGCACGGCGGTGGTGAAGGTAAGACCGGAATCGGACGTCCAGGTCCGTGTACACCGTGGGGCAAGCCTGCTCTTGGTCTGAAGACGAGAAAGAAAAACAAACAGTCAAATAAGATGATCGTTCGTAGGAGAGACGGAAAAGCACTTGCGAAGTAGGCTTTTCCCAAATAAAAGGAGGTAAATGAATGGCTCGTTCATTAAAAAAAGGCCCATTCGCTGATGCGCATCTGCTGAAGAAAATTGATGCCATGAACGAAAGTGGAGATAAACAAGTAATCAAAACATGGTCACGTCGTTCGACGATCTTCCCGAGTATGGTAGGCCATACCATCGCGGTTCATGACGGAAGAAAACATGTGCCTGTATATATTACCGAGGATATGGTAGGACACAAGCTCGGAGAGTTTGTTTCGACAAGAACTTACCGTGGACATGGTAAAGATGAAAAGAAAGGCCGCTAGAGTGAAGGAATAAGCGGCTCACACCAAAATTGATGTAATTTTGAAAGGAGGTTTCATCCGTGGCTAAAGGACATAGATCACAGATTAAGAAAGAAAGAAACCAAAATAAAGATACCAGACCATCTGCCAAGCTGTCATACGCCAGAATATCCGCTCAGAAAGCGGCATTCGTACTGGATGCCATTCGCGGCAAGGATGTTCAGACCGCGCTCGGTATATTGGCCTACAATCCAAGGTATGCGTCATCTGTAGTTGAGAAACTGTTAAAATCTGCAATTGCAAATGCTGAAAATAATAATGGAATGGATCCGGAAACTCTCTATGTCGAAGAGTGCTTTGCAAATAAGGCAACGACGATGAAGAGAATTCGCCCAAGAGCTCGTGGTACGGCTTACCGCATTGAGAAGAGAATGAGCCATATTACAGTGATCTTGAATGAGAGATAGTGAAAGGAGAAAACAATGGGACAAAAAGTTAATCCTCATGGTTTAAGAGTCGGCATTATCAAAGACTGGGAGTCCAGATGGTTTGCGGAACCGGAAGATTTTGCTGATAATCTTGTAGAAGATTATAAAATTCGTGAGTTCTTGAAGAAAAAACTGTATCACGCAGGTGTTTCCAAAATCGAGATCGAGAGAACGAGCGAACGCATTAAAGTGATCGTATATACAGCGAAGCCTGGTGTAGTGATCGGAAAAGGCGGCGCGGAGATTGAGAAGCTGAAAGGCGAACTCGTTAAGTTTTCGGAGAAGAAGATCCTTGTTGATATTAAGGAAGTGAAAAAACCGGACAGCGATGCGCAGCTTGTAGCTGAGAATATCGCACAGCAGTTAGAAAACCGTATTTCCTTCCGCCGCGCGATGAAATCCTGCATGGGCAGGGCGATGAAAGCCGGCGCGCAGGGTATCAAAACCGCATGTTCCGGACGTCTCGGCGGTGCGGATATGGCTCGTACGGAGTTCTACAGCGAGGGAAATATCCCGCTTCAGACGCTGCGTGCGGACATTGACTACGGATTTGCAGAAGCAAATACCACGTATGGTAAGATCGGTGTGAAGACATGGATCTATCATGGAGAAGTACTTCCAACCAAAGGTGAAAAATCGTCTAAAGACAATTCACCAGCGAAAGCCAGTGCTAAGGAAGGGAGCGATAAATAATGTTAATGCCTAAGAGAGTAAAACGTCGTAAACAGTTTCGTGGTTCTATGAGAGGCAAGGCTACACGCGGAAACAAGATCACATACGGTGAGTTTGGTATCGTCGCGACAGAGCCGGCCTGGATCAAGTCCAATCAGATAGAGGCAGCCCGTGTTGCCATGACCCGTTATATCAAGCGTGGCGGTAAAGTATGGATCAAGATTTTCCCAGACAAACCGGTTACGAAGACACCAGCCGAAACTCGAATGGGTAAAGGTAAAGGTGCGTTGGAATATTGGGTTGCAGTAGTAAAGCCGGGGCGCGTTATGTTCGAGATCGCCGGCGTATCGGAAGAGGTAGCGAGAGAGGCGCTTCGCCTTGCCACACATAAGCTGCCGGTAAAATGCAAGATCGTTTCACGCGCAGACTTAGAAGGAGGTGCGGGCAGTGAAGAGTAGAGAATTTTTAGATGGTTTGAAAGGCAAATCACTTGCGGAATTAAATGACGAGTTAGTAGCTGCTAAGAAGGAATTGTTCAATTTGAGATTCCAGAACGCAACAAACCAACTTGACAATACAAGCAGAATCAAAGAAGTTAGACGGAACATAGCCCGTATTCAGACGGCGATGTCTATGGAACGTAAGGCCGCTAACTAGATCGGCGAAGAAAGGAGGATTTTGTTGTGGAAAGAAATCTTAGAAAGACTCGTACAGGTAAGGTTGTAAGTAACAAGATGGATAAGACGGTCGTTGTAGCAGTTGTTGACAACGTGAAACATCCGCTTTATGGAAAGATTGTGAAAAGAACTTATAAATTGAAAGCTCATGACGAGCAGAATGAATGCAACATTGGTGACAGAGTAAAGGTAATGGAAACAAGGCCGTTGTCGAAAGACAAGAGATGGCGTCTTGTGGAGATCATCGAAAAAGCAAAGTGATCGCTTTTGCGAAGGCGAGAATGGAGGTTAATATGGTACAGCAGGAAACGAGACTGAAAGTTGCTGATAACACAGGTGCCAAAGAATTACTCTGCATCCGTGTTCTCGGAGGTTCTGTCAGGAGATATGCAGCAGTCGGCGATATCATCGTTGCTACGGTCAAAGATGCAACACCAGGCGGAGTTGTTAAAAAAGGAGATGTAGTAAAAGCTGTTGTTGTTCGTACAGTAAAAGAGATCCGTCGTCCGGACGGTTCCTATATTCGTTTTGATGAAAATGCGGCAGTTATCATTAAAGATGACAAGACCCCGAGGGGAACCCGTATTTTTGGACCTGTAGCTAGAGAGCTGAGAGACAAACAGTTTATGAAGATTGTTTCTCTGGCTCCAGAAGTATTATAAGGAGGTGTTCCTGAAGTGGCAACATCAAAAATAAAGAAAGGTGATACCGTTCGGGTTATTGCCGGTGTAGATAAAGGTAAAGAAGGAAAAGTCCTGGAAGTAAAGGATGGAAAAGTCAGGGTAGAAGGCGTAAACAAGGTGAAAAAGCATGTGAAGCCGAACCAGTCTAATACCAAAGGCGGAATTGTCGAAGAGGAAGCAGCATTTGATATTTCCAACGTAATGTATGTAGTGGATGGGAAGGTTACGAGGATTGGATTTAAGACCGAGGACGGAAAAGCAAAAGTCCGTTATGCAAAAGCTACCGGTGCAGTGATTGATTAATGGAGAGAGGAGGTACTTTAGGTGAGTAGATTAAAAGAAACATACTTGAACGAGATCGTTCCTAGTATGCAGAAAAAATTTGAATATGGAAATGTAATGCAAGTACCAAAGCTCGAGAAAGTTGTGATCAACATGGGCGTTGGTGAAGCAAAGGAAAATTCAAAGGTGCTGGATACTGCGATCAGCGACCTTGAGATCATTACAGGACAGAAGGCTGTCGTTACCAGGGCGAAAAAGTCTGTCGCAAACTTCAAGCTTCGTGAAGGCCAGCCGATCGGCTGCAAAGTGACGCTCCGCGGGGAGAAGATGTATGAGTTCGTTGACCGTCTGGTCAATCTGGCGCTTCCGCGTGTCCGTGACTTCAGAGGCGTGAATCCAAACGCGTTTGACGGCCGTGGCAACTATGCGCTCGGAATTAAAGAGCAGTTGATTTTCCCGGAGATCGAGTATGACAAGGTAGACAAAGTAAGAGGAATGGACATTATCTTTGTAACAACTGCCCATACGGACGAAGAAGCACGTGAATTGTTGGCACAGTTTGGTATGCCGTTCAAGAAATAGTTAGGAGGGTTTTTCATGGCTAAAAAGTCTTTGAAGATTAAGCAGCAGCGTCCGGCAAAGTTCTCCACGAGAGAGTACAGCCGTTGTAAAATCTGTGGTCGTCCTCATGCTTACTTGAGAAAATACGGAATTTGCAGAATCTGCTTCCGTGAGTTAGCATATAAAGGTCAGATCCCGGGTGTTAAGAAAGCCAGTTGGTAAGGAGGAAAATCAAATGACAATGAGTGATCCTATTGCAGATATGCTTACAAGAATCCGTAACGCAAATACTGCGAAACATGATACCGTTGATGTTCCTGCTTCAAAAATGAAAACTGCGATCGCAGAAATTCTTTTGAAGGAAGGGTATATCAAAAACTTTGAGTTGATTGATGTTGATGGATTCAAGGCAATCCACATCACATTGAAATATGGCAAGGACAAAAATGAAAAGATCATTTCTGGTTTGAAGAGGATCTCTAAACCAGGACTCCGTGTATATGCCAACGCAAACGAACTTCCGAAAGTTCTCGGCGGACTTGGCATCGCCATTGTTTCCACGAACAAGGGTGTGCTCACGGACAAGGAAGCAAGGAAAATGAATGTCGGCGGCGAAGTGCTGGCGTTCGTGTGGTAGAATGTCCTGATTGCATCAGGCCATATGGAATTTACTGCGTAAATTCTATGCGAGCAAAGCGAGCGGATACATGAGGCAGTTTTACTGCCGAATGGGATAGCAGGTAACTAATCAACCCCATAAAATATAGGAGGTACGGCAAAATGTCACGAATTGGAAGAATGCCTATCGCGGTACCCGCAGGTGTAACTGTGGATATTGCAGAAAATAATAAGGTGACAGTAAAAGGACCGAAGGGGACTCTCGAGAGAGTGCTTCCTGCGGAAATGAATATTGAAAAAGACGGCGAGGAGATTAAAGTGACCCGCCCGAATGACCTGAAAAAAATGAAATCACTTCATGGTCTGACCAGAACGCTTATTTACAACATGATCGTTGGCGTGACCGAGGGATATACAAAAGAGCTTGAGGTAAACGGCGTTGGATACAGAGCTGCGAAGCAGGGAAAGAAACTGGTATTATCTCTTGGTTATTCACATCCGGTAGAGATGGAAGATCCGGAAGGATTGGAAGTTACGGTAGATGGTCAGAACAAGATTATCGTTAAGGGAATAGATAAAGAGAAGGTTGGCCAATACGCCGCTGAGATCAGGGAGAAGAGAAAACCGGAGCCGTATAAGGGCAAAGGAATCAAATACTCTGACGAAGTGATCCGGCGTAAAGTTGGTAAGACTGGTAAGAAATAAGAAAGGAGTAAATAAGAATGGTTAGTAAAGCAAATAGAAGCGACGTTCGCAAAAATAAACACAGAAGATTACGTAGCCGTTTGTCAGGAACTCCTGAGAGACCACGTCTGGCAGTGTTCCGCAGCAACAATCATATGTACGCGCAGGTTATTGATGATGTTGCTGGAAATACGATCGTTTCCGCATCTACTCTTCAGGCAGATGTGAAGGAAGGATTGGATAAGACGAATAATGTGGAAGCTGCTGCAAAACTTGGTACAGTCATTGCGAAAAAAGCATTGGATAATGGCATCAATGAAGTCGTATTCGACCGCGGCGGTTATATTTATCAGGGTAAAGTAAAAGCATTGGCAGAGGCAGCAAGAGAAGCTGGTCTTCAATTCTAAGCAAGGAGGAAAACTCATGAAACGTGAAATTATTGATGCTAGTCAGTTTGAATTGGAAGATAAAGTAGTATCAATTAAACGTGTAACCAAGGTTGTGAAAGGCGGCCGTAATTTCCGTTTTACCGCGTTGGTGGTAGTCGGCGACGGCAACGGACATGTTGGTGCAGGTTTAGGAAAAGCTACGGAAATCCCGGAAGCGATCCGCAAAGGGAAAGAAGATGCGATGAAAAAGCTCATTGAAGTACCAGTGGATGAGAATGGAAGCATCCCGCATGATTATACCGGAAAATTCGGCAGCGCGCAGGTGCTGATGAAGAAGTCTCCGGAAGGTACCGGAATCATCGCCGGCGGCCCGGCTCGTTCCGTACTGGAGCTTGCAGGATACAAAAATATCCGTACAAAGTCTCTTGGATCACGTAATAAGCAGAACGTTGTACTTGCTACGATCGCCGGTCTGAATGAACTGAAGACGCCGGAGGAAGTTGCAAGGCTTCGCGGACTCTCCGTGGAAGAGATTTTAGGATAGGAGGTATCGGATCATGGCGAATAAATTAAAAATTACGTTAGTGAAGTCTACGATTGGTGCCATTCCAAAGCATCGCAAAACGGTCGAGGCTCTGGGACTGAGGAAACTGAACAAAACAGTTGAGATGCCTGACAACGGTGCCGTACGGGGAATGATCCAGCAAGTGAGACACTTAGTAAAGGTAGAAGAAATCTAATAGGAGGTGCCAAACCATGAATTTATCAGAGTTAAAGCCTGCAGCCGGTTCCAAACACAGTAATGCGTTCAGACGCGGCCGTGGACATGGTTCAGGAAATGGTAAAACGGCAGGCAAAGGTCACAAGGGACAGAAAGCTCGTTCCGGTGCACCGCGTCCTGGTTTCGAAGGTGGTCAGCTGCCATTGTACAGAAGACTGCCGAAGAGAGGTTTTACGAATATAAATAGTAAAGAAATTGTTGCAATCGGACTTGACCGCCTCAATGTTTTTGAGGATGGTGCTGAAGTAACAGTAGAGACCCTGATGGACAAGGGAATTATCAAAAATCCAAAGGATGGAGTTAAAATTCTTGGAAATGGAGAATTAACCAAAAAGCTTGATGTGAAAGTAAATGCCTTCAGTAAGAGTGCAGCAGAAAAGATTCAGGCAGTTGGTGGAAAAGCTGAGGTGATCTAATGCTTGAAACGATAAGAAATGCGTTTAAGACAAAAGAGATCCGTAACAAATTGTTGTTTGTATTTATGGGACTCATTGTTGTCCGCATCGGATGTAATATTCCGATCCCGGGTGTCAATACGAATGTTATCCAGGAATTTCTGAATAACAATCAGGCACTTGGCTTTTTGGATGTCATGACCGGTGGTTCCTTTACGAGAATGTCAATTTTCGCGTTGAACATCACGCCTTACATTACGTCATCCATTATTATCCAGCTGCTTACGATTGCGATTCCGAAGCTTGAGGAAATGCAGAAAGACGGCGAGGATGGCAGAAAGAAACTCAATGAGTACACGAGATATTTGTCGATCGTGCTGGCGATCATTGAAGGCGTAGCGATCATCATCGGCTTCCGTAACCAGAACTTCTTTACCGAAGCAGGTTATACACCGCTCATCGTTGCGGTCGTAGCGCTGACGGCCGGCTCCGCGTTCCTGATGTGGCTCGGTGAGCAGATCACGGAAAAGGGAATCGGTAACGGTATTTCCGTCATCCTTTTGATCAACATTGTGGCCCGTATCCCAAGTGACCTGATCGCCCTTTACAACCAGTTTGTGGGCGGCGCAGGAAATATCACCAATGCGGTGCTTGCGGCGGCGATCATCCTTGCTATTATCATCGCGATGTTTGTATTTATCGTATGGCTTCAGGATGCGGAGAGGAAGATCCCGGTTCAGTACGCAAAGAAAATGCAGGGAAGGAAAATGTTTGGCGGACAGTCAAGCCATATTCCGCTCAAGGTCAATACGGCCGGCGTCATTCCTGTGATCTTTGCCAGTTCCATGCTGCAGCTTCCGGTTGTGATCGCTGGATTTGCCGGATTACAGCCAGCGTCGGGTGACGGTGCGTCCCTGGTGCAGAAGCTGATCAAGATTTGTGACCAGAGCAAATGGTGCAACATTTCGTCCTGGGGCGAATTTAAATATACGTTGGGATTGCTCGTATACATTGGACTTGTGATCTTCTTTGCGTATTTCTATACTTCGGTTACGTTCAATCCGCTTGAGATTGCAAATAACATGAAAAAGCAGGGTGGATTTATTCCGGGTATCCGTCCGGGAAAACCGACGACGGATTATCTGACAAATGTGCTGAACAGCATTATTTTCATCGGTGCCGTGGCGATGGTAGTCGTGTGTGTACTTCCGATCATTTTTGCGGGAGTATTTGGCGCGAGCGTGTCCTTTACGGGTACGTCGCTCATCATTATCGTCGGCGTCGTGATCGAGACGTTGAAGCAGTTGGAGTCCCAGCTGTTAGTCCGCAATTACAAAGGATTTTTGGGAGAATAAGTAAAAATGGCCGGCGGTGCAGATGGAACTTCTGCACCGGGCCGTTTTTGCGTGTGTGAAAGGAGATTATCTTATGAAAATTGTCATGTTAGGCGCGCCTGGTGCCGGAAAAGGGACGCAGGCAAAGAAGATTTCTGAAAAATACGGGATTCCCCATATTTCCACGGGGGATATTTTCCGTGCCAACATCAAAGAGAACACCGAGCTCGGACAGAAGGCCAAGACATATATGGATCAGGGACTGTTGGTTCCGGATGAACTGGTGGTTGACCTTGTCGTAGACCGATTGGCTCAGGATGACGCGAAGAAAGGATATGTTCTGGACGGCTTTCCGCGTACGATCCCGCAGGCCGAGGCCCTGACCGGGGCGTTGGCGAAGATCGGCGAAAAAATGGATTACGCCATCAATGTGGAAGTGCCGGATGAGAGTATCATTAACAGGATGTCGGGCAGACGCGCATGCGTTTCGTGCGGCGGAACATATCATATTAAATATAACCCGACTAAGGCTGAGGGCGTGTGCGATGCGTGCGGCGGCGAACTGATCCTGCGTGACGACGATAAGCCGGAGACCGTAAAGCAGCGTCTGGAAGTGTATCATACGCAGACACAGCCGTTGATCGATTACTACACAAAAGAGGGCATTTTACAGGAAGTGGACGGTACACAGGATTTGGAAGTCGTATTTGACGAGATCGTGAAGCTTCTGGATAAGTAGGAGGCTGACAATGGCTATAACAATCAAATCAGAACGTGAGATTTCACGGATGCGGGAAGCGGGAAAGATACTGGCTGACGTGCACGACAGACTGGAAGAGATCATCGCGCCCGGCATTACGACACTTGACATTGACCGGAAAGGGGAGGAACTGATCCGCAAGGCGGGATGTATCCCCTCATTTCTGAATTATGAAGGCTATCCGGCTTCGATCTGTGTTTCGGTGAATGATGAGGTCGTTCACGGGATACCGACCGATTCCCGCAAATTAGAGGAAGGCGACATCGTCAGCCTGGATGCCGGCGTCATTTACGAAGGCTATCATTCCGACGCCGCCAGAACGTATGGCGTGGGGACGATCAGCGACGAGGCGAAGCGGTTGATCGAGATCACGCGGCTGAGTTTCTACGAGGGCATCAAGAACGCCTATGCCGGAAACCATCTGCACGACATATCCGCTTCCATCCAGAAGTTTGTGGAAAAGAACGGATTTTCCGTTGTCCGGGACCTCGTCGGCCACGGCGTCGGCGCCCAGTTACACGAGGAGCCGCAGATCCCGAACTACAAACCGGTGGGAAGGGGCCCGAAGCTCCGGCCGGGTATGACGCTCGCCATTGAACCGATGGTAAACGCCGGAGACTGGAAGATCTGGATCTTAGAGGATGACTGGACCGTGGTGACGCGGGACGGTTCGAAGTCGGCACATTATGAAAACACGATTCTGATTACCGAGGGGGAACCGGAGATTTTATCGCTTTATTAAAAAGAGGAGAGTTGTATATGTCAAAAGCAGATGTTATTGAAATTGAGGGAACAGTTGTTGAGAAGCTGCCAAACGCCATGTTCCAGGTAGAACTGGAAAACGGACATAAAGTGTTGGCCCACATCAGCGGCAAGTTGAGAATGAATTTCATTCGTATCCTGCCGGGCGACAAGGTAACGCTCGAACTGTCTCCGTATGACCTTACAAAAGGACGTATCGTTTGGCGAGATAAATAATAACAGAATGGTACGAGACTGGGACACAGGCGTGCAGCGGGGAGATGGGGCGCCTGTGTTTTTTGGTGGGCGGGGATGGTAAAATGTAGTGTGCTGCCGGGATATAGAACAGGGGGAAAAATATATGATATACTTAATCGATACGGAGAATGTGGGAAATACGTGGTTGGAGGCGCTGATAACGGAAGAGGAAGGGATTACAAATGCAAAAGACGAGATTATGATAATGTATACGAACCATTCGCCAAAACTCAATTATGATGAAGTTGCTCTTCTGTTCGATCACTTTTCGGAGCATATCGTCCTGAGAAAGTGTCAGTGTGGAAAAGTGAATGCCCTGGATTTTCAGATCGTAGCGATGGTTGCGGTGCTGGCGAAAGAAAATGAGGAGGAATCCTTTACCATTGTAAGCAATGACACGGGATTTGATACGGCAATTGAGTTGTATAGGGAAGCTGGTATTCAGGTAAAGCGGAGAGCGGTGCAGAAAAAAGCAGAAGTAAGTGAAGTGGAGATTAGCGAAAATAAGAAATTATCGAATGTCCAGTTAAAGGAATTACGGAAAAAGCAGAGGGGATTTCTTACTAAGAACTGTAAGGTTCCCAAAACAATGGCAGAGCAGGTTAGAAAATGGCTGGAAAAAGGGGTTGATTGTGCGGAAAAAGGCATCAAAAAGAGCAATGCGAAGGATTTGAAATCAAATACGAAAGCGAAAAATGATGCCATCGAGGGGATAAAGAAAGAGTGGAGGCAATATTGCCAAATAAAAGTATGATATTTTATATGAACGGAAGGTCAAGCTTTGGATGGATTAGTACAGGAAAAAGAGCGTTACCTATTGACTACTCCGATAGTGTGAGATATAATGAAAACATAATCAAAGTCCACTTATGCTACAGGCTGGAAAGGGAGGATGGGTATGAGAAAGCTTACATTGAAAATATTGGGGATCATTTTCTACTGTTTCACCATAGTTCTGCTTATCCCAGGAAAGGGCGGATGTGTTCAGGCGGAAGTCAAACCGGAGTATATGCAGGATGTGCTATTGGACGCCGCACATTTTCCAGATGAACGGTTTCGGATGCAGCTGGCAAGATATGTCGATACAAACAAGGATGGTATTTTAACAGCGCAAGAACGGGAGAAAATATATTATGTGGAATTTTGCAACGGTAGCGGACTGACAAAAGGCTGGTATTTGGATATGAAGTATCAGGGGGCAGAGGGAAATGAGGTTTTATCGAAAGACAAATTTACATTGGAATTACGCTATGATTATCGGGAAGATATCTGGAATGACACTGTTCCGGAAAAGATTCTCGATGTAACAGGGATTGAATATTTCTTTAATTTAGAGGAAGTCAGAGCGATCAAATATGAAATGCTCTCCGGGTCGTTTCAAAGTAACGCTAAACTGAAAAAGATATGGGTGGGATGTACGGATCCTGCGTTTTCAAAATTTGGCCAGAAAAACTATGACAATATCCGCCAGTCTTTTCCTGTCTCGCAAATGACCTATATCCATCTGCAGAATATTTTCACGGATCAACTCAATATGGAGGAAATGCCGGACCTTCAGGTGCTCCGGGTGATCCTGCCGGACGGCAGTAACCGCCGTTTGTCGTCGTTGCGTCTCTCGAAGAATAAGAAATTGAAAGAACTGGAACTCGGACATATTCTGCCGGGGAGGCTGGATCTGCGGGGCAATCAGAAATTGAAAACGTTGAAGCTTTATTCCGGTGAAGGGAAGAACGGGCAGAGGTATGGCAGCGTGGTATATCGCGAAAGTGACGATTATGAGGACAATGGGTATTACCAGTCGTATTCGTGTTATTATTATTATCTGCCGGAAAAGGGGCAGAATTGTAAGGTGATATTTCCGAAAAAGAATCAGATCCAGACGTTTTATTATTTTACGAAGGACAAAAAGATCGATATATCCATGCTTACGAAATTGGAGGATTTTCAGACGCTAAAGACGACAAAAGCGAAAGTGAGATCTAGTTGGATCCGCCGGACGTTTACGAAGAAGAAGTGGGGGTGCGCGGTGGTGAAAAGCGGGAAGTTTGTGAGGAAGATGAAGGCGGCGAAGAGGAAGAAGATTACGGTGATATGAAAAAATCTGATCCACAATTTCTCACCAAAACTGGAAAAAAGTTCTTGCATTCTCCCCCTGTTTGTGGTATACTCGTAAATGGACTTTTGCAAAAACAAGGCCGAAGTAGAGAAGCAATGTGCCTTTTTTAGCGGGTTCGAAGATAACATGTCGATCATGTGAAAGGAGGTTATTACTGTGAAAGTCAGATCATCAGTAAAACCAATTTGCGAGAAATGCAAAATCATTAAAAGAAAGGGTCGTATCAGAGTGATCTGCGAAAACCCGAAACACAAGCAAAGACAGGGCTAAGAATATATCAGAGAGACCTAAAGGAAACTTTAGGTTCTTTTCGTGCTTATATAAGTCTTGCTTTCTGTGTTACAGACTTCTCATTCCGTCATTATGGGAAGTTGTGATATCATGGCGGTGGCAGCGCGGTGTTCTCCATGGGACAGTTTCTTCTATATTAAAAGTATAGTACAGAAAATGTTGATGGTTCTGATCTGCGGTGTCTGGAACGATGGCTGCGTTTCAGTCATGATTTAAAGCGGCTAACGAGTGCTTCGCCGAAACCCTTTTACGGATTCTGAGCGGCAGCATTCCGAACGGGAAGCTATGCTCCTTCCCCGAAACTATTTATTTTTAAAATTCTAATGGAGGTGTAAAGTACACATGGCTCGTATCAGTGGTGTAGATTTACCAAGAGAAAAACGTGTAGAGATAGGTCTTACTTATATTTACGGTATCGGCGTTTCCAGTTCAAGACGTATCTTGAGCGAGGCGAACGTAGATCCTGACATTCGTTGTAAGGATTTGACCGACGATGATGTTGCGAAAATCCGTGACGTTATTGACAGAACACAGGTAGTAGAGGGTGATCTCCGCAGGGAAGTTGCCTTGAACATCAAAAGACTGCAGGAAATCGGATGCTACAGGGGAATCCGTCACAGAAAAGGCCTTCCGGTTCGCGGGCAGAAGACGAAAACAAATGCCAGAACGAGAAAAGGTCCGAAACGTACCGTAGCAAATAAGAAGAAATAGGAATTCTGTGGAGTTTCAAATTAAGGAAATAATTTAGGAGGTTTTGTCAATGGCTAAGAAAGTTGCAAAAAAAGTGACAAAAAAGCGTGTCAAGAAAAATATTGACCGAGGACAAGCGCACATTCAGTCATCTTTTAATAATACAATCGTAACACTGACCGATATGCAGGGAAATGCGATATCATGGGCAAGTGCAGGCGGACTTGGGTTCAGGGGTTCGAGAAAATCCACGCCGTATGCTGCGCAGATGGCAGCGGAGACGGCTGCGAAAGCTGCTTTGCCGCACGGTTTGAGGTCGGTAGAGGTAATGGTAAAGGGACCGGGATCAGGCAGGGAAGCTGCTATTCGTGCCATTCAGGCATGCGGGATCGAGGTAACGAGTATCCAGGACGTTACACCTGTTCCACACAATGGCTGCAGACCACCGAAACGTAGAAGAGTTTAATTGATTAGGAGGTATTATAATGGCTAGAGATATGACGCCTGTTTTGAAAAGATGTAGGTCGCTTGATTTGGATCCGGTTTATCTCGGGATTGATAAAAAATCGAAGAGAAATGCGAGAACGGGAAGAAAACTGAGCGAGTACGGCATGCAGTTGAAAGAAAAGCAGAAAGCGAAGTTTATATACGGTGTACTTGAGAAGCCTTTCCGTAATTACTTTACGAAGGCTCAGAAATTGAAATATGGTACGACAGGTGAAAACCTGATGATCCTTCTTGAACTGAGACTTGACAATGTCATGTTCCGTCTCGGATATGGCAGGACGAGAAAAGAGGCTAGACAGATCGTTGACCACAAGCATGTGCTTGTAAACGGAAAAGCTGTCAATATCCCATCTTATCAGTTAAAAGCTGGTGATGTGGTCGAAATCAAGGAAAAATTCAAAGGGGCACAGCGCTATAAGGACATCTTGGAGGTGACTGGTTCGCGCATGGTTCCGGCATGGTTAGAGGCAGATCATGAATCACTCAAGGGAACGGTAACACAGATCCCGACGAGAGCGGAGATTGATGTGCCGGTAAATGAAGTGCTGATCGTCGAGTTGTACTCCAAGTAATCATGGTAGCCCAAAAGGAGGGTTCTAGAGTGTTTGAGTTTGAAAAGCCAAGAATTGAAATTGATGAGATTTCGGAAGATAAAAAATATGGTCGTTTTGTAGTAGAACCACTTGAAAGAGGATACGGAACAACTTTGGGTAATTCTTTGAGACGGATAATGCTTTCATCCTTGCCGGGAACCGCAGTCAGCCATATAAAGATTGACGGCGTTGTTCACGAATTCAGTGCCATTCCGGGTGTAAAAGAAGATGTTACGGAGATCGTCATGAATATCAAAAGTCTGGCGATCAAAAATGACAGCGCTGACCTGAATGAGACGAAGACGATGTATATCGATGCAAGCGGTGAAGGGATTGTTACAGCAGCAGATATCAAATGTGACCCCGATTTGGAGATTGTCAACAAGGATCAGGTCATCGCGACATTGAACGGTGGAGTTGACTGTAAACTCTATATAGAAATGACCGTTGTAAACGGCCGTGGCTATGTGAGTTCGGAAAAGAACAAGAGGGAAGAAATGGCGATCGACGTCATTCCGATTGATTCCATTTTTACTCCGATCGAGCGGGTAAATATTGCAGTTGAAAACACGCGTGTCGGCCAGATCACGGATTTTGATAAGCTCACACTGGATGTATATACAAATGGGACGCTGGAGCCGGATGAGGCAGTCAGCCTGGCGGCAAAAGTCATGAGTGAACATTTGAATACATTTATTGACTTGTCAGAAAAAGCGAAGATGGCGGAGATCATTGTTGAGAAGGAAGAGGACGAAACCGTAAAGGTGCTTGAACTCAATATTGATGAGCTTGAGTTGTCCGTCCGCTCCTTTAATTGCCTGAAGAGGGCAGGGATCAATACGGTGGAAGAACTCACCAATAAGACAGCGGATGATATGATGAAAGTTCGTAATTTAGGACGCAAATCGTTAGAAGAGGTGCTGGCTAAATTAAAAGAACTGGGATTATCTTTGAAGTCGAGTGAAGAATAAGCAAGGAGGACATAGAAATGGCAGGTTATAGAAAGCTTGGAAGAACTTCCAGCCAGAGAAAAGCTCTGCTTCGTAACCAGGTGACAAATCTCCTTTATCACGGAAAAATTGTTACAACGGAAGCGAAAGCGAAAGAGATCCGCAAGATCGCTGAGCATATGATCGCGTTGGCAGTTCGTGAAAAAGATAGCTATGAGATGGTTACGGTAAAAGCGAAAGTGCCACAGAAAGATAAAGACGGAAAACGGGTAAAGGAAGTTGTGGATGGTAAGAAAGTGACTGTTTTTGATACGGTTGATAAGGAGATCAAAAAGGAAACTCCATCCAGGCTCCACGCAAGGCGTCAGATGAACAAAATGCTTTATGGCATCACGGAAGTTCCGACCGCGACAGCAGGCCGCAAAAAGGGAACAAAGAAAGTGGATGTGGCAAGCAAATTATTTGACGAGATCGCGCCGAAGTACGCAGACCGCAAGGGCGGTTATACGAGAATCATAAAGATCGGGCCTCGTAAGGGCGATGCAGCGATGGAAGTTGTGATCGAACTGGTATAATGAAAAATTGAGATAAGGAAGCGGTATGGCAGTCAGCTATGCCGCTTTTTGAATACTCTTTTTTTGTATCCGTGTTCCCGGAATAGAATATGATGAAGTAAAACCCTATCAAAGGATTGCCTATGATGGAACGTAGAATATCTTTGGAACCCGAGGCGGTGGAAGTGTCTGATGCCAATTCCAAACCGCCTTTGATCTTTCAACTGCCGCCGTGGAAAGGGCGGCAAGTACTGGAAGAAGCGCAGAGTACACCGGTGTGCATGTATCCGGCTGACATTAGTAAAATTACTGTAAATACCGGCAAATGGGGAGAGATTCCGGTCTATATCGTCTGCCCCGAACACATTTCATCCTCCGCCAATGTCATTTTCTATATTCACGGCGCGGGCTGGGTATTTGGCAGCTTCCACACTCATGAGAAACTGGTAAGGGAACTGGCGGCAAGGACAAATTCGGTCCTGGTATTTCCAGAATACAGCCGTTCGCCGGAGGCGCGATATCCGGTAGCGATCGAACAATGCTACTATGTGTTATGCCGGCTTCCCATGCTCTTGGAAGAGGAAGGCATTCAAATGGATCCATGCACGCTTACTGTGGCAGGCGATAGCGTGGGAGGAAATATGGCGATTGCCATGACGTTCATGGCGAAAGAGAGGGGCGGGCCGTATATTCAAAAGCAGCTTTTGTATTACCCTGTTACGAATGCCTGTTTTTGCAGCGACTCCTACCGTCAGTTTGCCAAAGGGTATTATCTCTACCGGGAAGGGATGATGTGGTTTTGGGATCAGTATACGAGGTCAGCGTGTGACCGGAATGAGATCACAGCTTCGCCCCTCCGGGCGGATATGGAGCAGTTGAGAGGACTTCCGGAGGCGATGATCTTAAATGGAGAGGCGGATGTCCTGCGGGATGAGGGGGAAGCGTACGCCAGAAAGCTGCGGGAAGCCGGAGTGGATGTGACAGCGGTGAGATTTCAGGGGATGATACATGATTTTGTCATGTTGAACGCGCTAGATCAGACAAAGGCATGCCGCGCCGCTATGGATCTTTCTGTCGCGTGGATCAATCGGAAAAATATGTGTCCGGGGGATCGTTGGTAAGGAAAAAATCTGACGGAACAATTTTGGTGGATTTTGAGGGAATAATTTTGGTCTGTGGATAATGGGTTGTTGATCATTGATTGCTGCAAATTGCCATTTGTATGAAAGCGTGATATAATATGCCTTAATGACATATAGCTTTTCTCTTTTTGCAGTATGTATTTAGCATAGAAAATGTATGAGTGCCAATGCTTTTTGAATGCGTTCTAAATGCGTTTTTTGAGTTGAAACGCATTTAAAGGACACATTGAATATGTGAGATATGCTATTTAAAGAAAAAGCTTGTAAAAGTAATAAGTTAAGGACTGACTTTATTAGGAGGAAAATAAAAAATGGCAAACGCAGATCAAAACAAAATGGGAATAGATGCTCAGAAGGATTCTATTAATGCGCTTCCCTTTGACAAAGTAGCTGTTCATGATGAACGTTTGAAGCGGCAGGAAGGCGATAACCGGGCCTATCTTATGGAACTTACGACGAGAAACCTTTTATATAATTATGAACTGGAGGCCGCTATCACGCATGACGCGAATATACCGGGTGATATACACGGAGGATGGGAGTCGCCGACATGCCAGTTAAGAGGGCATTTTCTCGGTCACTGGTTGTCTGCGGCCGCGATGCACTATGCCGCAACGGGGGACAGGGAATTAAAAGCGAAAGCCGATGTGATCGTTGACCGTCTTGCAAAATGTCAGGAGGCTAACGGTGGAAGCTGGGTGGCGTCCATTCCTGAAAAATACCTTTATCGGATCGCGCGCGGCCGTGAAATATGGCGCCGCATTACACGATCCATAAGACATTTATGGGACTTGTCGATATGTACCGCTACGCAGGAAATAGAACGGCATTATCTGTCGCAGATCATTTCGCGGACTGGTTTTATGACTGGAGCAGCCGGTTTGACAGAGATCAGATGGATGACATACTGGATTTTGAAACGGGCGGAATGCTGGAAATCTGGGTACAGCTTTATGATATCACGCGGAACGATAAGTATAAGAAACTGATGGAGCGTTATTACAGGCAGCGCCTGTTCACGCCGCTCATAAATGGTGAGGATCCGCTTACGAATATGCACGCGAACACAACGATCCCAGAGGTGATCGCGGCAGCGGAGGCATACAATGTGACCGGGGAGGAACGTTATAAGGATATTGTGACGGCTTATTGGAATTCGGCTGTTACAGAGCGCGGCACGCTCGCGACCGGCGGGCAGACAAACGGAGAGATCTGGGGGCCGAAAAAATCTCTTTCGGCGAGACTCGGCCTGAAAACACAGGAACACTGCACCGTATATAATATGATGCGTCTGGCGGATTATCTGTTCCGATGGACCGGAGAGGCCAAATATATGGATTATATCGAACGGAACCTGTATAATGGCGTTCTTGCGCAGACATACTGGCACTGGGAACACACGAATGGATATTCTCCCGAGTCTCCGGATTTCGGACTGATCGCGTACTTCCTTCCAATGCGTGCCGGTGCGAGGAAGGGATGGGGCAGCAAATTCAACGACTTTTTCTGCTGTCATGGTTCAATGGTTCAGGCAAATGCGGCGCTTAACCGTTATATGTATTATCAGGCAGACTTAGATCTTTATGTAACCATGTATTTTGATTCGGACGCCTCCTTTACGGTAGGTGGAAAAAATGTGACGATAAAGCAAAGACGCGATCCGCTCACGGGGAGTTTCCATCTTTCAAGTACGAGCAGCGGAAAGCAGCTTGTCAACCGGGCGGCCGCGCAATACCCGCATAATCCCGATACCCTTTGTGTGTATTTGCAGATTGAGACGGAATCGTCTGTAGAATTTACGATTCATGCGCGTATTCCCGAGTGGATTCAGGAACCGGCCGTCGTGTCATATAACGACAGACAGATCGCGGTGGCAGAAGAGGGAAGTTGTTTTGTGGACATACGGGAAGAGTTTCATGATGGGGACACGATATGTATTTCTATGAAAATGGGGATTCAGGCATGCCCGCTCCCAGATGACGAAAATATGGTGGCGTTCATGTACGGCCCTGAAGTGCTTGCCGGCCTCTGTGATGAAGAGCGCATGTTGTATACCGGCGGCGATGCCCCCGAACACATTCTTGTTCATGAAAATGAACGTGAGTGGGGGAATTGGAAAAGTGATTTTAAGACGGTGGGACAGCCGGCGGGAATACATTTTATACCATTAAACCGCGTCGGGTATGAAAATTACTGTGTGTATTTTCCTATCAAAAAATAGGGGAGCGGGGAGAACGGCGATACAGCGGTATGGCGGGACAGTCATGCCGCTTTTATTTTGGCCTACGCGTTCATAATGTCAGTGATCGTATTTGACAGCGCCATGATCTTTTCTGCAATATTCATGGTTCCATCCTGTAATCTGTTTTCAGGAAGTGCTAATTTCAAGGCCCGGATCCTTTTCTTTATTGCCATTCTTCCATAAAAGAACCGCCACCGCTGCATATTGATCTGTGCCGCAAACCAAACGAGTTCGGGATAGTTCATATTGTATTTGGGAATCAATACCCTGACGGCGCTTCCGCCGTTTCCCCTTGCCATGAATGGCCAGGGCTGTACGCAGGCCTGCCCGAAGCAGGTAACTGTGATACCGCCAGCGGAAAAAACTTCTCCTGCCGCTGCATGTACTAAACGTACGATGCTGTTTTGCGGGTCCCCGGATGAAATGTACGGACATGTCCCATCGAGATAACTGCTTTCGCCCTTTGACTTTCCGCTGTAAACGTCAAATAATTCCTCTACGGTTTTTACTGTTCCATACGGCAAATCTGGAAGGGTGGAATGATCTGGAAAATTTTCGATCACTTCCTCTGCGATATC
>CAJTTQ010000035.1 GCA_910579145.1 uncultured Eubacterium sp. | reverse complement strand
GTGGATTGGATGTCATTATTTACAAGGTAAGTCGTATTTTTACTGACCGATGCGCTGACTTTCCCACCGGCGCTCTCAATCTGTTCCTTACAGGCATTCCGGTTTTCAAAATGCGTTAAGCTGCCCGTAATGACAAAAACTGCCCCTTCGAGCTCTGCCGACGCATTCTGTTTTGGCATAGCGATACGGAGGATCTGTTCTAGTTTTTTGACCTGCTCGAGATTTTCTTTTTGTTTAAAAAAGTCACAGAAAGACTCCGCCAGTTTTTCCCCGATCCCATCTATCGCGATCAGCTGCTCTTTTGTCAGATCGTGCATCTGGGTCAGACGCACCGGATATGTTTTACAGATCAGTTTGGCCATACTTAGTCCGATCCCTTTTATACCGAGACTGTAAACGACCCGTTCCAATGGCGCGTCTTTCGCCTCTTCCAGCGCCTGGACAAGATTCTGATACGATTTTTCTCCAAATCCATCCATTCCCTCGATCTCTTCCCGATGCGAGGCCAGATCGAAAATATCACACAGATCATGAAGCCATCCCTGATTGATAAATTTTTCGAGTGTCGCCTCGGAAAGCCCGTCGATATTCAGGGCATCCCGGCTCACAAAATGCGTAAACCTCTTAATCTTCTTCGCGTAACAGGCCGGATTGGCACAGATCAGAAATTCCGAGCCGTTTTCGTTCAGGCGCTCAGTTTTTTCTCCGCATACCGGGCAGTGCCCGGGTATGGTCAGTTGACTGCTCCCCGTCAGGTTTTCATGGATCTGAGGAATAATCATATTTGCCTTATAGACGGTGATCCGGTCGCCAATACCCAATTTCAGATCCCGCAGTACGCTCAGATTATGCACACTCGCCCGGCTCACAGTCGTCCCCTCCAGTTCGACCGGCTCAAAAATAGCAACCGGGTTGATCAACCCCGTCCGGGACGCGCTCCACTCCATTTCAAGAAGCGTCGTTTCCGCCAGCTCATCCTGCCATTTGAAAGCGATGGAGTCCCTCGGGAATTTTGATGTCTGACCGAGGCTTTTGCTGTATTCGATATTGTTATAGGTTAAAACGAGACCGTCACTCGGAAGGTCAAGTCCGTTCACGATCTCCTCAGAAAATTGCGCGACCGCCTGACGGATGTTTGCCTCATCCACTACTTTGTAAGGAACGATATCAAATCCCAGACCACCGAGAAACGCAAGGATTTCCTCTTTTTCTGAAAATGTCTGCTCCGCCTCATCCACTTCGATCAGATTATATACATAAAAACGCACGTTCCTCTCCGCCGTGATCTGGTTGTTCAACTGTCTGACCGTACCGCTGCACAGATTCCTTGGATTTTTATATTTTTCCTGAATATCTGTAAATGACTCGTTCAGTACCCGGAAATCCGAGTACCGGATCAGCGCTTCCCCGCGGATCACCAAATGTCCCTGAAACGTGATCTTAGCCGGAATGTTCTGAAAAGTCTTGGCATTGTTTGTAATCACCTCTCCGACCTCGCCATTTCCCCTGGTCAGTGCCTTCGTAAGCACACCGCCCTCATATGTGAGGATGACACTGAGCCCGTCCAGTTTCAACGAAAGCAATCCCTTCCGATCCCCTAACCACTCTGCCAGTTCATCCGCGTCTTTCGTCTTTCCGAGCGAGAGCATCGGAGCCACATGAGGTTCCTTTGGCAGTTCACTGATCGTCTCATACCCGACATGGATCGTCGGACTGTTCACCATAACAATCTTTGTTTTCTCTTCCAGTGCGACAAGCTCATCGTATAATGTGTCATACTGAAAATTTGACATCTCTTCATCCTGTCCCTGATAATACACTTTCGATGCGTGGTTGAGCACGTCAATCAATTCTTTCATCCGCTGCAGCTCTGTCATTATAAAATTTCTGCCCTTTCATAGATTTTTCAAGTTCACGAAGCTCTTCTCTGGTCAGATACCGCCACTCACCTTCCGGCAGGCTTCCCAGTTCAATATTCATGATCCTCACCCTTTTTAATGTGAGTACCCGGCAGCCAAAATATTCACACATCCTCCGAATCTGACGGTTGAGTCCCTGAGTCAGGATCATTCGGAACCGCCGGTCGTCCAGCTTTTGGATCCGGCACGGTTTTGTCATCGTGCCGAGGATGGGAACACCCTGTTCCATTGCCCGGATCACTTCCCGTTTCAACGGCTTATCCACCGTCACCTCATACTCTTTCTCATGCCCGTTCCTTCCCCGCAGAATGCGGTCGGTAAGTTCGCCGTCATTGGTGAGGAGGATGAGTCCTGTAGAGTCTTTATCAAGCCGCCCTACCGGATAGATCCGCTCGTCAAACTGCAGAAAATCAATGATATTGTCCTTATCTTTTTTACTGCTCGTACAGACAACGCCAGATGGTTTATGGAATGCGATCACGATTCTTTCCGTATTGTTATGAATTTTTGTTCCATCCACACAGACAGTCTGCCCCGGACCGACCCGGTCTCCAACACCGGCCGTCTTCCCATCCACCGTAACCCTGCCTTCTTCCAGAATACGGTCGGCCTCCCTTCGCGAACAATAACCGGATGCACTGAGATATTTATTGATTCTTACTTGATCAGACAACATAGAGTACCCCTTTTTTCTTTTAAAAACCCAACGGCTCATGGCCGTTGGGTATGAAAACAATCATTGTGCAGGTGCCGCGTTTGGATCTGATGGCGCATTTGAATCTGCCGCCGCGTTCGGGTCCGCTGCCGCATTTGGATCCGCCGGCACGTTTGGGTCTGATGGTGCGTTCGGATCCGCCGCCGCGTTTGGATCTGCTGGCGCGTTCGGGTCTGCCGCTGCGTTCGGATCCACTGGCGCATTTGGATCTGCCGCCGCGTTCGGGTCTGCCGCGGTTGGCTCGGCTGGCTGGTTTTTCTCGGCTGCCGCGATGCCCTGATCCATTTTTTGATACAGCTGCCGGAATGCTTCATCCGAGTCGATCGCCGTCTGGAACGCCGCAACGACTTCTTTTCTCATTTCTTCGACATGGGAATTTTTATCCGCAGCCAGAATAAACTCTTCTTCGTTTACGTCGAGCGCGCTCAGATAGATCAGTTTATTTCCATCCGAACCGACTGTCACATACAGTCCACTCAAAGAAGGCGCCAGCGTATCAATGTTTTTCATTTTCATATCATAGCGCACATACAGCCGCAGCGCTCCGTTATCCTCATTCTCCAACGAATAGCATACGATATTCAAATAATCTTCCACATATTCTGCCTGTGCGATCAGTTTTTCCTGATTGATCTGGCCGATTGAACTCACAAGCGGTTCCATCATCTCCATATCCACATCCCGCTTCGCCTGAAAATAACTGGCGACGAGATTATTGATCTCCTCATCCTCGCACTTGACAAGAGGCGCATCTTCGACCTGGTTTGAGTCATCGCCGCCCGTCGGGATCAGTGTCAAAATGAGAAAACTGAGAAGTAACGCTCCTATTGATATAACGATGATTAGTTTTTTGTATTTTAATTTCATTTATCCATCCAACTTTCTAAAAACATGCTCCGTATTTTTCAATGTCCCTGTTTTGATATGATAACCGATGTAAAACATAGCCCGAAATGATGATCCGGACTCACCTGAATAAATTATATCAATTCTTGACATATTTGTCTATTACTTTAATAAAATTTCGGAAAAACTATTTTTTCAAAAAAGTCTTTACATTTTCATGATCCTCGTGTATAATAGAACCGTTGATTCATTTGCATCTGTGGCTCAGTGGATAGAGTACCGGCTTCCGAAGCCGTTGGTCGGGGGTTCGAATCCCTCCAGGTGCATTTTTATTTTGCGCCAAAATATGGCGCAGCACACAAGAACCCTTTTTACCGGGGATATTTTTGGACAGAAAAGTGGTTGGAATTTTTAGGATATTCAGATCTTCTCTCTCGTTATGAACTTATTTTCTTCCCTTACGAAAACATATACCTGCTCGGACAACACTTCATCCGACGGCACAAACCTCTGATTGATCTCATGGATCATCAATGAAAGTTCTGCATAAACACTCTGATTTTCAGCCGGAATCAAAATCATTTCATGCACGCTGCTCGGTATCACATAAATGTCACATTCCAATTCCTGCGCGAGCGCCTCGAACAGACCAGGATACAATATGGCAGACGCGCCATATAAACCTACGCTGTTCGTCATAACGATCATATTCGTATCCCGTAACTCTTCCTCAAATGGCAGGTGCTCATATCCGTGTTTGGCAGCCAGCCGTTCCATATCATAAATTTCAAACGGAAGGATTTGTTCTGTATTATTCTCTGCCATTTTAAGCAGACATTCTACGGAGACATTCCACTGCTCCTGCAGCTTATGGTCGATCTTGACCGTCTGCATATATTTATCATCAATGCCAATGACGACATGAAATGTGATCGCCATGTCCAGAAATGGTATGTACGGCATCGTCTGCAGCATCTTCCGGTTCCGATGCCTCGACACGAGACGGTAGATCACCCGTTTCCTGCTCGATTCCCAATCAAAATTCAGACGATGTATACTGCGGACCGTTTTCATGCTCTTTTCATACCGCGCGATCACTTCCCGCACAACACCTTCTACATCTTTTCCTTGTTTACTGTAATCCTCAAAGAGATCATCGATAAAAATCGCGGGAGAAATATCACTCTGCTTTTTCATAAACAAAATTCCCGTTCGCTCCGACGCAATCTCGTTTACATCGGACGTGACACAAATATGAAAATCTTCTCCCATCTCTTTTTGTATCCCCTCACAGACAATACCTGCAAATTCTTTTAACTCCATGTCATCACCCTTTCGTATTTTTTGGATTCCATATGAAATCTCCATGCACTCATTCTAGCAAAAATCCTTCGCTGTTTCAACAATCATATTTCGGGTTTTCCGGTCGTAACTGGGACATTGCCCCATTTTATACGGAAATCCGTAAAAAGGGCTGACAAAAAAGTGACAAAGACACTATAAGCAGCGAGAACTCTTGCTTCAAGTCAACTTATAGTGCCTCTTTGCCATTTATTGCATTCCGTATTCACGCATTCGGATTTATACGACACCCTGTGCCGTCATTGCCTCGGCAACCTTTTCAAAACCGGCAATATTAGCGCCTACGACATAATTTTTCTCAAAGCCGTATTTTTTCGATGCGTCATCACAGGCATGGAAAATATTGACCATGATGCCCTGTAATTTGCTGTCTACCTCTTCAAACGTCCAGCTCAGCCTCTCGCTGTTCTGTGACATTTCCAGCGCGGAAGTCGCAACGCCGCCGGCATTGGATGCTTTGCCAGGCGCGAACAATACGCCGTTTGCCTGGAGATACTCGGTCGCTTCGATCGAAGTCGGCATATTGGCTCCTTCTGCAACGGCGAGAACGCCATTGGCAACAAGTGCCTTCGCGTCGTCGATCAAGAGTTCATTCTGTGTCGCACATGGAAGCGCGATATCGACTTTGACGGTCCAAACGCCTTTGCCCTCGTGGTACTCGGCCGAAGATCTCTTCTCCGCATACTCCGTCAGACGCGCGCGATGTACTTCTTTTACTTCTTTCAGGAGCGCGACATCGATTCCTTCTGGATCGTATACCCAGCCGGTAGAATCCGATACCGTAACCACTTTGGCGCCAAGCTGGTGAGCCTTCTCCGTCGCATAGATCGCAACGTTACCGGAACCGCTGACAGCCACTGTCTTTCCGGCAATATCGATGCCGTTACACTTGAGCATTTCTTCCGTATAATATAATAAGCCGTATCCAGTCGCCTCAGTTCTGGCAAGAGAACCGCCAAACGTCAGACCTTTTCCGGTCAGCACGCCCTCGTAGCAGTTGCGGATCTTCTTATACTGTCCGAACATATATCCGATCTCACGGCCGCCAACGCCGATGTCACCGGCTGGAACATCCGTATCCGGGCCGATATGTCTCTGGAGCTCTGTCATAAAACTCTGGCAGAACGCCATCACTTCACGGTCTGATTTTCCTTTCGGATCAAAATCGGAACCGCCTTTGCCGCCGCCGATCGGCAGGCCGGTAAGGGAATTTTTGAAAATCTGCTCAAAACCAAGAAATTTAATGATCCCGAGATTTACGGATGGATGGAAACGCAGGCCGCCTTTATAAGGGCCGATCGCGCTGTTGAACTGTACACGGTAGCCTGTGTTGACCTGGACATCGCCTTTGTCATCAACCCACGGCACACGAAACTTAATCTGTCTTTCTGGATTCGTCAGACGCTCTAGCAGCGCGTCTTTACGAAATTTCTCTTCATTCTTTTCCACAACAGGCCGGAGGGATTCCAAAACTTCCTTCGCCGCCTGATGGAATTCTGGCTCGGCAGGGTTTTTCTCAATCAACTGGGCCAGTACCTCGTCTACATATGACATGTGTCATACCTCCTTCTTCTCTTTTTTCTTATCTATTATATAACACTTTTTTTGCATGTACAACATTTTTTTACAGAAATCCTGAAAGTCCTGTAAGCGCGAGACTGGCGTTCGTATAGCGGTAATCGCTGCTCACATTTTCACCAAACCAGTCCGGCGGCACATATGCCTGTGCCTCCTGCTCCGTCGGAAACTCTACTTCCGCCAGTATCATTCCTTCATATTTGCCATGAAATACATCAAGTTCGATCGTATACGGGCCGTCTGGAATCCGATAACGCGTCTTCTCGATCATACAGCCGTCAATTTTCTCCCGCAGATGTTCATACGCTTCCCTCGAAAGAGGAAGTTCGACTTCATGATTGATGCAGACCGGATCCGCACAGGCAGCTTCTCTTTTGGATTTATACGTAAAACAATATTCCTCATCCGTTTTCCGAATTCGCATCACAGGTTTTTGGTTCAGATACCCCTGCTCCATCCGGGAGTGGTCATACCCCTCCAAATGTTCCGGAGTCCGGCAAACTAAATACTTCTTTTCGATTTCCATCCGATCCTCTCCCTTCCCAGCGTGCGTGCCATCTGTCAATGCAGCAAGCCAAACTCATTCGCGGGCAGGATGCGAAGCCACGCCCTGCCGATTATTTTGTCTGCGCTGACTGGCCCCACCGTTTCACTTCGGCTGTCCTCACTGCCTTCCCGGTTATCGCCGAGGACGAAATATTCCTTCGGACCGAGCGTCAGCTTTTCACTGGCAATGCCGGCGTCGTCCATACTGCCGTCTCCGTACTCATCATATATCGGCTTGTCGTTGATATAGATCTTTCCTTCGCTGATCTGAACCTGTTCTCCCGGAAGGCCGATGACCCGTTTTATGTAATTGGCATTGGCGCTGTGTTCAAAAACAATGATATCAAAACGCTCGGGTTCTCCGAACAGATAGCTGATCTTTTCGACGATCAGATGGTTTCCATTCTTTAGGGTTGGCTGCATCGAAGAGCCTTCTACTAATGTATAATTAGCCACAAATTTTGTGAGCAGCACTCCGGCAGCAAGGGCAATGACAATGCAGATCAATAAACTGCGCACGGTCTTCCATACAGATGTCCCGCTTTTTTCCGGCGGGGATGGCACCTCTTTGATCATGGGTTCCCTTTTTGGCAGGACTTCCGGTTCAGAAGGAACAAAAGGTGTTACATCGTCAGCGCCGTTCTCATCGAGATCATCCAGATCAGACAGGGATTCCTCCGGTACAAAATCTGGATTCCTTTTCATCAGTTCTTCACAAAACCGGACGTTTTCCTCTATTTCCTCATCCACGTTCTGACCCAATTTCCTTCCTCCCTTCGTATCCCGGATTTACTGCCCGTCCGGGCATTCGAGTGATATGTGCCCCAGTCTTCCATTCCGGAAATCATCTAACAGCAGGGCGGCCGCCTTTTCCACGTCCACTACATTTCCCTTTTTCAGGCACTTGCGCATCTGCGCGACCGCTTCTAGTACAACGGGCTCTTCCCCTGTTTCCTCCACGCCATACATCTGGCTTAGCGTTCCCGGGTACTGATCCGTGATAAAACGGATAAAGTCAAGCGCGAGTTCCGTCCTCTGTAAAATTTCGTCTTTGATGGAGCCGATAAAGGCAAGCCGTAGTCCGACACTCTGATCCTCAAATTTAGGCCACAGGATCCCCGGCGTATCGAGGAGCTCCACCTGTTTATTTAAACGGATCCACTGCTTTCCCCTCGTAACTCCCGGCCTGTTTCCAGTCTTCGCACAGGCGCGGCCCGCAAAACTGTTGATAAATGTGGATTTGCCCACATTGGGTATCCCGACGATCATCGCGCGGATCGGGCGGTTTAGGATCCCCCGCTTGCGGTCTCTTTCGATCTTTTCCTGGCACGCTTTCTGGATCAGCTGGTTTACGGCCTTCAGTTCATTTTTTTTCGTCGCGTTGAGTGCCACGGTAAAATAACCTTGTTTTTCATAATACCGCTTCCATCTCTCTGTCACGGCTGCATCTGCCATATCCGCTTTGTTTAGCAAAAGTACCCTTGATTTGCCGGACGCCAGCGTATCTATATCGGGATTTTTACTGCTGAGCGGCAGGCGGGCATCGACAAGTTCTATGATGACGTCAATTAATTTTATGTCCTCCTGCATCGCACGCCGCGCCTTTGTCATATGGCCCGGATACCACTGAAAATACATCGCAAATCCTCCTGTTCTTCTCATGGAACATTGGTCGGCAAAGCGGATGGCTCTGCCTGTCCGCCGCGGTCTGGCCCCGATACCATGGAAAATGGCTTCATGGTAAAGGATACCTTTCCAACGATCTGATCTTTTTTTACATTTCCAAAACTGGCGTTTCTGCTGTCATCCGAATCAAGCCGCGAATCACATAAAACAAAATACTCGTCATCGGCCAGTTTGATTTCCTGTTCTGCAATGCCTGCCGTTGTCATGGCAGCATATTTATATTTCTCCTTTAATTCTTTGCCGTCTATATATATTTTGCCATCTATGATCTGGACCGTTTCTCCGGGCAGTCCGATCACCCGACGAAACGTCATGAGTGGTTCTTCCCCTCCGTCGGTATCCCAGGCTTTATCATAAAAGGCGATCACGTCCTCCCGGTCAGGTGAAAATACCAGATACGCCTTTGTATTTATAAATACTTCCTCCCCGTTATAAAGAGTGGGCTCCATCGCGGAACCGATCGTACTCGTCCTGCGGATGCAAAAATGAATGAGCAGATAGGCGAGTACAATGACCACCGCGATTTCCACAAGCCAGATGACGCACTCTTTCAGCATTTTTTTCCGTTTATTTTTTCGTATTTCCTCTTCAAAATTCAAATTCATGTCATTTCCCCAAAACCACGAAATAGAAATATAGTGTATGCCATGCACCAGCCATAACATACACTATGTCAATCGTTCTCATACGTCAGCCATATGCGACACACAGGCTTGTGCGCACTTGTTAGCGAACGCGCTCTTTTACTTTTGCCGCCTTACCTACGCGGTCACGCAGATAATACAGTTTGGCACGTCTTACTTTACCTCTTCTGATCACTTCGATCTTCTCTACGATCGGTGAGTGCAGAGGCCACGTCTTCTCCACGCCGATGCCATTGGAATTTTTGCGGACCGTAAATGTCTCACGGCTGCTTCCGCCCTGCCGTTTCAATACAACGCCTTCGAAAACCTGTGTTCTTTCCCGATTTCCCTCGATAACCTTAGCGTGTACCCTTACGGTGTCGCCCACGGCAAATTCTGGAACGACTTCTTTCATCTGCGCTTCTTCGATTTTTCTGATCAATTCGTTCATTTTGTTGTTCCTCCTACATTTTTTGATGTTCTTAACGCAATAATACAAAAGCGGCATCCATTTTATTTACCGGCCGCTGCACCAGAGGACCATCTATTTTTTCACAACATGAAAAATATAGCATAAAACAGTAGAAACGTCAAGAACTTTTTTCCAGGCCAGGCCTTTCTCTGTCAACCATTTCTTGACTTTTGGATGGCCCGCCATTATACTAAGTATATTAAAATGCGAGGGGGTACTCGAACATGTTATACAAATGGATGTACAAGATCAGTCCGACGCGGATCATCGCGCTGAGTTTTATCGCCGTGATCCTGACTGGTACATTTCTGCTCTGTCTTCCCGTTTCCTCCCGTACCGGCCAGTGGACGGAACCGATTGATGCCCTGTTTACCTCTACGAGCGCCACATGCGTGACCGGACTTGTCATCGCGGATACATTTACGAACTGGTCGCTGTTTGGACAACTTGTCATCCTTGTCATGATACAGATCGGCGGTATCGGACTGATGACAGTCATATCGATGGTGTTCATCTTTATGAAACGGAAACTCAGCATGCAGGAGCGCATGGTCCTCATGCAGGCGGCGGGAAATGTCCAGGTCGGCGGCATGGTCCGGCTGATCCGCCGGATTCTAGGCGGTACCGCATGTATCGAAGGCGCCGGCGCGCTTTTGCTGGCCATCCGGTTCGTGCCGCGCATGGGGTGGGGTCAGGGCTTGTATTACGCCGTATTCCACTCGATCTCTGCGTTCTGCAACGCCGGTTTTGATCTGATGGGAAAACAGGAAGCGTTTTCTTCGTTTACCGCTTTTGCCGATGACTGGCTCGTCGGACTCACACTGGCGGGACTGATCATATTGGGCGGTATCGGATTTCTGGTTTGGGAGGATCTGTTAAAGAACAAGTGGCATGTCCGCCGCTATTCCCTGCACACGAAACTGATCCTTATCATGGCCGGCCTGATGTTATCCATCGGCACGGTCGGTTACTTTATTTTCGAAGGCGCCTATACGATGCAGGGCGACGATTTTGCGACCCGTCTCTTAAAATCGTTTTTTGCGTCTACAACGATGAGGACAGCCGGCTTCAATACGATCGATTACAGCCAGATGTCTCCCTCCTCTGTCCTCCTCTCGATCACTCTCATGATGATCGGAGGAAGTCCGGGCTCGACAGCCGGCGGCATTAAGACGACTACGATCGCCGTTATTTTTATCGCGATGGTTTCGATGGCAAAAGGAAATTCGGACACGACGATCTTTAAAAAGCGTCTCGGAAAAGACCTGGTCAAGCAGGCAGCTGTCATTATCATCGTCTATTTAACGTATGTGGTCATCGGCACGATGCTCATCTGCCACATCGAGGGCATTTCCCTGGCTTCGGCCTCCTTTGAAACAACATCGGCCGTATGTACCGTGGGCGTCACGATGGGTATCACGCCCGCTCTGGGAACCATCTCCCGCCTGCTCTTGATCCTGTTCATGTTCAGCGGGCGCATCGGCGGTTTCTCCCTGATGCTCGTACTCGGTGAGCTGGATAAACAGCCGCCGATGAAACGGCCGAAGGAAAAGATCCTGATCGGCTAAAGAACCGAAAAAAACAGCGTTCTTCAAAAAAATGTGAAGCAGCTTTTCTAAAACAAAAATGGAGGAAATTTATGAAATCAATATTAGTCATTGGAATGGGAACCCTCGGCGCCTGCCTGGCCGCAAAAATGCAGGAACTCGGAAACGATGTGATGGTCATTGACAAAAACGAGGAGCGGATCCAGGAATTATCGACGATCTTTAGCGACGCGATCGCGGGAGACTGCACAAATCCAGCCGTCCTGCAGAGCATCGGCGTCAATAACTTCGACTACTGCTTTGTGGCGATCGGTGAAAATTTTTATGCCTCGCTGGAAATCACCTGTATCTTAAAAGAACAGGGAGCCTCCTGTGTGATCTCCAAAGCAAAGCAGGCGCGCCAGGCCGAATTTTTAAAAAAGATCGGCGCCGACGAAGTGTTTTTCCCCGAACGGGAGATTGCGGAAAAACTTGCCGTCCGCTACAACGCCACCAATATTTTTGACTACATCGAGCTGACGGCGGACTGCTCCATTTTTGACCTTCCGATCATCCCGGAATGGAAGGGCCGGTCCATCGTCGAGATCAACGTGCGATCCACATATAATGTGAACATCATCGCCATCAAAAACGGCGAAAAGATCGATCCGATGCCATCCGGCGATTACCGATTTCAGGAACATGACCAGATCGTCGTGATCGGAAAGTCCGAAGATGTGTTCCGGCTTTCCGCGCAGACGACATCTGTTTAACCACCTATTTAGCGTTGTAACCGAAACGGCGTTCGGCGTTCAACATCCTTTCACTTCCGCTATATCAATGAGCGACATCCGGCTCGGATCCGTATGTTCCAGGCTCGTGAGCAAAGCATTTGCCGTGTCTAACGATGTCAGGCAGGTGACGCCGGTTTCGATCGATACACGGCGGATGAGGAATCCGTCGTGGGAGTTTTCTCCCTGTCTCGGAATGTCGATCACGAGGTCGATCTCGTGCCCGAGCAGAAGATCCATGAGCGTCGGCGCCTCCTGCTCGATCTTATTGACACCGATCACTTCCACGCCCGCCTCGGCCAATGCCTTCTGTGTCCCCCTCGTGGCGTAGATCTCATATCCAAGGGCCAAAAAACGTTTTGCCACTGAAACGGCATCCTTTTGTTCCTGCCTTCTTACCGTCATGATCATTTTCTTATGTTTCGGAAGACAGATCCCTGCACCTAGAAATGCCTTTGAGAGCGCTTCATTAAATGTTTTCGCGATACCGAGGCACTCTCCGGTCGATTTCATCTCCGGCCCGAGGCTGATCTCGGCCCCGCGCAGTTTTTCAAACGAAAATACCGGCATTTTGATCGCGATATGTTCTGCTTTCTTTGCCAATCCGGACGCAACACCTAACTCCCTCAGTTTCTTCCCGAGAATGACCTGCGAAGCCAGTTTGACGATGGGAATCCCCGTCACCTTACTGATATACGGCACCGTGCGGGACGAGCGGGGATTGACCTCGATGACGAACACCTGCTCCTCATAGACGATGAACTGAATATTGATCAGTCCGATCACATGAAGGGACTTTGCCAGTTTTTCCGTATAATCCACGATCACGTCCTGGGTGTCCGGGCCGATACTCTGTGCCGGATAGACGGAAATGCTGTCGCCTGAGTGGATGCCGGCCCGCTCGATATGTTCCATGATGCCGGGGATCAGTATCTCTTCGCCGTCACATACGGCGTCGACTTCAACCTCTTTCCCCATCAGGTATTTATCGACTAAGATTGGATGTTCCTGCACATGACGGTTGATGATGGACATAAATTCCATAATGTCGTCGTCGTTGATCGCGATCTGCATCCCCTGGCCGCCGAGCACGTAAGACGGGCGGACTAACACCGGATAGCCGAGTTCATTGGCCGCGCGGATCGCCTCGTCCGCCGTGTAGACCGTATGGCCTTTCGGCCTCGGAATGCCGCATTCCTCCAAAATCGCGTCGAACAGTTCCCTGTCCTCCGCGGCATCTACATTTTCCGCGCTCGTACCGAAGATCGGCACACCCATATCCCGCAGCGCTTCCGTGAGCTTGATCGCCGTCTGTCCGCCAAACTGGACGACCGCACCGTCCGGCTGCTCCAGATCCACGATATTTGCCACGTCCTCCGCCGTCAGCGGCTCAAAATACAGTTTATTTGCCACGTCAAAATCGGTGCTGACCGTTTCCGGGTTATTGTTGACGATGATCGTCTCAAAACCGCTCTGTTCCAGCGACCAGGCGCTGTGCACCGAACAGAAATCAAATTCAATGCCCTGGCCGATCCGGATCGGGCCGGATCCGAGAACGAGCACTTTTTTCTTCGTCCTCGTAGCGTCCACCTCACACTGACTGCCAAAACAACTGTAATAATACGGGGTTGCCGCCTCAAACTCCGCGGCGCACGTATCTACCATCTTAAACGATGCGGTAATGCCGTGTTCGATCCGCATGGCGCGGACCTCCCGCTCGGTCATCCCCGTATACTCCGCGATGACGCGGTCTGGAAACTCGATGCGCTTGGCCTCGGACAGAAGCTCTGCCGTCAGCGTTTCGTTTTTCAGCCGCTGCTCCATCTCTACGAGGATCGCGATTTTATCAATAAACCATTTGTCGATTTTTGTTATCTCGTGTATCTCGCTGTACGTAGCGCCCTTGCGGATCAGTTCCGCGATCACGAAGATCCGCCGGTCATCCACGATCTCCACCCGTTCGAGCAGTTCCTCTTTCGAGCGGTCGGTATACCTCCCGATATCAAGGCTGTCAATGTGCTGCTCAAGGGAGCGGAGCGCTTTCATCAGCGCCCCTTCAAAGTTCGTACAGATGCTCATGACCTCACCGGTCGCTTTCATCTGCGTCGTCAGCGTCCGTTTCGCCTTGATAAATTTATCGAACGGGAGCCTCGGGATCTTGACAACACAATAATCGAGTGCCGGCTCGAAGCTGGCAAACGTCTTACCCGTCACCGCGTTCGGGATTTCATCGAGCGTGTAGCCGAGCGCGATCTTGGCCGCCACCTTCGCGATCGGATACCCCGTCGCCTTCGACGCAAGGGCCGACGAACGGCTCACGCGCGGATTGACCTCGATGACACAGTATTCAAATGATTCGGGGTGCAGGGCAAACTGCACGTTGCACCCCCCGGTGATGTTAAGTTCCGTAATGATATTGAGCGCCGATGAACGGAGCATCTGATACTCTTTGTCGGAGAGTGTCTGCGACGGCGCTACGACGATGCTGTCCCCGGTGTGAACGCCGACCGGATCAAGGTTTTCCATATTGCACACCGTGATGCAGTTTCCGCTGCCGTCGCGCATGACTTCATATTCGATCTCCTTCCAACCCGCGATACACCGCTCGATCAGACACTGGCCTACACGGGACAGACGGAGTCCGTTGGCGCATATATCGCGCAATTCTTCCTCATTATCGGCAATCCCGCCGCCGCTGCCCCCGAGCGTATACGCCGGACGGATGACGACCGGATACCCGATCGTATTCGTAAATGCGACAGCATCCTCTACCGTTTCCACGACCTCGCTTGCCGCGATCGGCTCCCCGATCTTCTCCATCGTCTGTTTGAATGCCAGACGGTCTTCCGCCCGTTTGATCGTCTGGGACGTCGTACCGATCAGACGCACCTGCTGATCTGCCAAAAAACCGGACTCTTCCAGCTCCATTGCGATATTGAGCGCCGCCTGCCCGCCGAGCGTCGGCAGTACGCTGTCCGGCTTTTCCTTGCGGATGAGATTTTTTACTACATCCGTCGTAAGCGGCTCGATATAGACCTTATCCGCAATTTCTTTGTCCGTCATGATCGTAGCCGGATTTGAATTGATGAGGACGACCTCGATCCCCTCTTCTTTCAGGGAACGGCACGCCTGCGTTCCCGCGTAATCAAATTCCGCCGCCTGTCCGATGACGATCGGCCCCGAACCGATGACCAGGACTTTCCTAATTCCTTTACTTTTTGGCATCGTTTTCCTCCATATATGTCATAAATCGATCAAACAACACTTCCGAATCCCTCGGCCCGGCACAGGCTTCCGGGTGAAACTGCACGGTAAAGACCGGCTTCTCCTTATATTTCAGTCCCTCCACCGTGCCATCGTTTACATTCACGAACGAAATGTCCGCCTTCTGTCTGGGAACGGTATCCGCCTTGACGACATAGCCGTGATTCTGGGATGAAATATACACGCGCCCGGTTTCTAAGTCCTTGACGGGATGATTGGCGCCGCGGTGCCCGTACTTCATTTTCTCCGTATCGGCGCCGTTAGCCAGCGCCATCAGCTGATGGCCGAGACAGATTGCGAAAACGGGGATCCCCGATTCGTAAATCTGTTTGATCGTTTCGATCACCTCCGTACACTCCTTCGGATCCCCCGGCCCGTTTGTGATCATAATGCCGTCTGGATCTCCCTCTAAGATCACTTCCGCCTCCGTCCCCGCCGGATATACCGTGACCTCACATCCGCGCGCTAAAAGGCTTCTGGCAATATTCAATTTTGTCCCAACGTCAAGAATAGCAACCTTCTTCGTAACGGGAATGCTGCTATCTGTATCGATCTGCCCCGGTACGTATGTAACGGGTTGTTTCACCGTCACCTTGTTCACGACACCGAGAACCCTATATTGTTTTAACCGGCCGATCACGTCATCCAGCTCGTAATTTTCATTCGTTGTGATCATTCCGTTCATCGTCCCTTTTTCACGGAGGATCTTTGTGAGCGCGCGGGTGTCGATGCCCTCGATCCCCGGAATGTTCTGTTCCACGAGAAAATCCTGGATACTCTGCTCATCCCGGAAGTTGCTGCCGAGCCGGGACAGCTCCCGGACGATGAACCCGTCCACACTCGATTGTTTCGATTCCATATCCTTCCGGCATATACCGTAATTCCCGATCAGCGGGTAGGTCATCGTCACGGCCTGTCCCGCATAACTCGGGTCTGTCAGCACTTCGAGATACCCCGTCATGGAAGTGTTGAACACGATCTCACTTATGACCTCTCTCGTGCTCCCGATACTTTTTCCCGAAAACACGGTTCCGTCTTCCAAAATCAAATAGGCTTTCATACTTTCCCTCCATGCGCGCACGTTTTTTGCGCATTACACAAGTTTGGGCGTGTGCGCACAAACTTGCAGAGTGAAAAATTCATTTTTCACTCTAACCTCATTTCTACCAAACCCAGACATCATTCCAATGCCAGTATCATTTCCGCTGTCTCGATCAGATCATTGCCGCTGTCCATACTTAACTTCTGTATGTATTTGTGCGCCTCGGCTTCCGTCATCTGATTGCGCTCCATCAGGAGGGCTTTTGCCGCATCAAGCGTTTTCTGCTCTTCGGGTGACCGCCTCTTTGGCCGGGTCTTCTGACGGCGTTTCAGTTCCCTGGCGACATCCATCGTCATCATCCGCACCGTACTGACCAGCTCCTGCGTATGGATCGGCATCGCCAGACATACAATGTCCTGGCTGTAACAGTCCTGGAGTTTCCTGGGACTTGCCACAAGTAACATCGAACATTCCCGCGGCAGATACCCGTACAGTTCGCTGTAGTGCATATCCGCCAGCTTATACCCGCACACGACCACGCCGCCATCGGAATCATTGGCCGCGCTGATGACCTGATACGCGCTGCTACATGCTAGTATATCATCAAATCCGCTCCGGTTCAAAACATTTTTTATTTTTTTTGCATCGTCAAGTTTGGCAAATGCAACAATTACCCGCATATCCGTCATTCACCTCCGCCGGCGGCCTTTTTTATATTCTGTGTCGAACTTTCCAAGCGCATTCTGCACGCCATGTGCCCGCTGCGCGTTTTTGTCCCGCCCCCGGACTAAATTCGATCCAGATATTTTTCCACTTCCCACGCCGTGACCTGACGTGAAAATTCTTCCCATTCCTCCTGTTTCTGGCGGATGATGATCTGCGACAGCGTCTCTCCAAATACATCGGTCAGAAAAGAATCTTCCTCAAACGCCCGGATCGCCTCGCGCAGATTCCGCGGAAGAATATCAAATTTCACATCCGGGTTGCCGGCGGCATCTTCCATACTGATCGGCGGCTCCAGTTCATTCCGAATTCCTTCCATCCCTGCGGCCAGGCATCCGGCCAATACGAGATACGGGTTGCTCGCCCCATCTGGACTGCGCAGGACGACGCGGGAATTCGTACTCCCGACATTGGTGAGCCGGATCAGCGGCGTGCGGTTCGTCCTCGACCACGTAATCTCCACAGGCGCATTATACCCCGGAACAAGCCGTTTATACGAATTGACGATCGGATTATTGATGAGCGTCAGTCCTTTGATATGGTGGATGATCCCGGCCATGAAGTGATAGGCTTCCCGGCTCAGGCCGTCGGGTGCCTGTTCATCGATAAATACATTTTTCCCATTTTTACTTAAAAACATGTTGAGGTTCATCCCGGAGCCCTTGATGCCATACCGCGGCTTCGGCATGAACGTCGCGTGAAGTCCGTGGCGTTTGGCCACTGTCCTCACAGTAAGCCGGAACGTCATAATATTATCCGCGGTACAAAGTCCTTCGTCGTACATAAAGTTAATGCCGTGCTGCGCCACCTCGTTATAGTGGTAAGAGCTCTCCATCGCAAATCCCATTTCCTCCAGCGAGAGGACCATATCGCGCCTGGCGTTCTCACCGGAATCCAGCGGCCCGATATCGAAAAATCCGCCCTTTTCATGGGAATTTGTGGTCGGCTGCCCGTTTTCATCCGTATCAAAGAGGAAAAACTGGTTTTCCGGCCCCGCCTGAAATGTGTAACCCTCCTGCGCGGTCTGCGCGAGCACCTTTTTTAGTATATACCTCGAATCTGCCTCATACGGCGACCCGTCCGGATTCAGGACGTCACAGATGAACCTGGCCACCCGCCCCCTCTGGGGACGCCACGGGAAAATCGTAAACGTATCCAGATCGGGCGCGAGGATAAACTCAGACGACTCCTTCGTGTCAAACCCCTGTATCGCGGCGCCGTCAAACACACACCGGTTATCTAATATGCGGTCGAGATGATCATTGGTCAGCGCGACGTTTTTTAACGCCCCCGAGCTGTCCACGAACTGGAGACGGATAAAACCGACGTCCTCCTCTTCTACCATCCGGATCATATCTTCCCTCGTATATCGTTCCATTTTGGCTTCTCCCTTCTTCATCAATTCAAATTGGAATATCCCATCAGATCCTCGTCAACCTGCCTTGCCGCTTCTCTTCCCTCCCGGATCGCCCAGACGACGAGCGACTGCCCGCGGTGCATGTCTCCTGCGGTAAACACCCGGTCTGCACTTGTCTTATACTGTCCCGGTTTTGTGTCCACATTCGTCCGGGCGTTCAGTTTCAGCGCAAAGTCGTCTGCCACATACGCCTGCGTGCCGAGAAATCCGGCCGCGATCAGAACGAGATCAGCGTCGAGTTCAAATTCACTTCCAGGCACCTCACTCATTTTCATCCTGCCCGTCTCTTCCTCTTTTTCCCACGCCAGTTTTACCGCTCTTACTTTCGTGAGTTTCCCATTTTTATCTTTGACAAATTCCTTCACCGTCGTCTCATACAGGCGGGGATCGCTTCCAAATACCGCAATCGCCTCCTGCTGGCCGTAGTCGGTTTTCTGTACCTTCGGCCACTCCGGCCACGGATTGTCCTCTGTTCTCTCTGCGGGCGGCTTTGGCATCATTTCGAGCTGGACGACGCTCTTTGCCCCCTGACGGATCGAGGAACCAACGCAGTCGTTTCCAGTATCGCCGCCCCCGATCACGACGACATGTTTGCCCTTCGCGTCGATATAATCAGAAAACTGCGGATCGAGTACGTGCTTTGTCACGCGCGTCAGATAATCGACCGCAAAATAGACGCCGTCCGCCTCGCGCCCCGTCACCTTTATATCCCTCGGATGGGACGAACCGCAGGTGAGGATCACGCGGTCAAATTCCGCGAGAAGATTTTCCGCTTTCACGTCGACGCCGACGTTGACTCCCGTTTTAAATACGATCCCCTCTTTCATCAGGCGGCTCACGGTCCTCTCAATGACGGACTTCTCGAGCTTCATATTCGGGATCCCGTACATGAGCAGCCCGCCTGGACGGTCGGAGCGCTCAAATACCGTCACATTGTGCCCGCGCTTATTGAGCTGGTCTGCCGCCGCGAGGCCCGCGGGGCCGGAACCGACCACGGCCACTTTTTTTCCCGTCCTGACTTTCGGCGGCTTTGCCTCCATCTGGCCGTTTTCATATCCATATTCTATGATCGCGTGTTCATTTTCTTTGATGCAGACCGGCTCATCGTTCAGACCGCATGTGCAGGCGGCCTCGCACGGAGCCGGACAGACGCGGGATGTAAACTCCGGAAAATTATTGGTTTTCAGGAGACGGCCGAGCGCCTCCTTATAATTGCCGACATAGATGAGGTCATTCCACTCAGGACACATATTGTTCAGCGGACACCCCGAAGCCATGCCGCCGATCATCATACCGGACTGGCAAAACGGCACGCCGCAGTCCATACAGCGCGCTGCCTGGCGTCTCCGCTCCTCCTCCGGCATCGGCACATGGAACTCATGAAAATCCTTGATCCGCTCAAGCGGCGGCGTCTCCGCATTGCCTTTTCGTTCATATTCTAAAAATCCGGTTGGTTTACCCATTGATCATCAACCCTTTCTAAATTATATATTAAATGATGTTCTCACACCACAAAATGAGGTCGTCATTTCTTACTTCTTCGTTTCATAAAACGCCTCGATCTGCGCCTGTTCATTACTCAATCCCTTTTCTTCCCAAAGGGCGATCTTCTGCATCATGTTCTGGTAGTCGTGCGGAATGATCTTCTTGAATTTCGGAAGATAATCCTTAAAGTTCTCTAAAATCTCTTTCCCCTTTTCGGATCCCGTCGCCTCCACATGCGCCGTGATCATTTCCTTTAACTGCATCACGTCATATTTATTGGAGACCGGTTCGGAGGACACGAGTTCTTTGTTCAGCTTTAGGTACAGGTCCCGCTCCTCGTCGAGTACATAGGCGATCCCGCCGCTCATTCCCGCCGCGAAGTTCTTTCCGGTCTGCCCGAGGACGACGACGCAGCCGCCCGTCATATATTCACAGCCGTGGTCGCCGACACCCTCGACAACCGCGTGCACGCCAGAATTCCTCACACAGAAACGCTCGCCGGCCACACCGCTTATATAGGCCGTTCCGCTCGTCGCCCCATAAAGCGCGACATTTCCGATGACAATATTCTCATCGGCGCGGTATTTCGCGCGTTTGGGCGGATATACGATCAGTTTGCCGCCGGATAATCCCTTGCCGAAATAGTCGTTGCTGTCGCCTTCTAACTCCAGTGTCAGTCCTTTGGGGATAAAAGCGCCGAAACTCTGTCCGCCGCTTCCGCTGCACTGCACGGTAAACGTATCATCCTCTAAGTCATCCCCGAGCCGTTTCGTAATTTCGGAACCGAGGATCGTGCCGAGCGAGCGGTCGGTGTTCGTCACCTTGGCGGTGATCGTTTTCTTTTCCCCGGTCTCCAGGCTCTCCCCAAATTTTTTGAGGAACACCTTTTCATCGGTCGTTTTCTTTAATTGAAAATCATAGCGGTCTTTTGCCTGAAATTTACTTTTCTTTTCATTCACAAATGGGTTTTGAATGATAGGGGAAAGATCGAGTTTTCCGGCGCGTTCACTGTTGAGGTCCTCCCTCATCTTTAACAGGTCTGAACGCCCCACGAGTTCATCGAGCGTGCGCACGCCGAATTTTGCCATCAGTTCCCGCACTTCCTGCGCGATGAACCGCATGAAGTTCTCCACATACTCCGGTTTTCCCTGAAACCGCTTGCGAAGCTCCGGATTCTGCGTCGCCACGCCGACCGGACACGTATCCAGATTGCAGACACGCATCATCACGCATCCCATCGTCACGAGCGGCGCCGTAGCGAATCCAAACTCCTCCGCTCCGAGAAGGGCCGCGATCATCACATCCCGCCCTGTCATCAGTTTTCCGTCCGTCTCGATCACAACTTTCGAGCGCAGGCCGTTCATGAGAAGCGTCTGATGCGTCTCGGCAAGGCCGAGTTCCCACGGAAGTCCGGCGTTGTGGATCGAACTGCCCGGCGCCGCGCCTGTACCGCCGTCATATCCGGAAATGAGGACAACCTCGGCTCCCGCCTTCGCCACGCCGGCGGCAACGGTGCCAACGCCCGCTTCCGACACGAGTTTCACGGAAATACGCGCCTCTTTATTGGAATTTTTCAAGTCATATATTAATTGCGCCAGATCCTCGATCGAGTAAATGTCATGGTGCGGCGGCGGCGAGATCAGCGATACGCCGGGCGTCGAATGCCTCGTCTTCGCCACCCACGGATACACTTTCGTGCCGGGGAGATGTCCGCCCTCTCCCGGCTTCGCCCCCTGCGCCATCTTGATCTGGATCTCCTTCGCGCTCACGAGATACCTTGACGTGACGCCGAACCGCCCCGAAGCGACCTGTTTGATCGCGGAACAGCGATTTATGCCGTCCTTTCCGACCGTGAGCCGCTCTAAACTCTCGCCGCCCTCACCGCTGTTTGACTTGCCGTGCAGACGGTTCATCGCGATCGCCAGCGTCTCGTGCGCCTCCTGGGAAATCGAGCCGTAGGACATCGCTCCGGTCTTGAACCTCTTCACGATCTCATCCACACTTTCCACTTTCGAAAGGGGGATGCCCTTCTTCGGGAAGTTAAAGTCAAGCAGGCTCCTTAAGTTCACGTAAAGGTCTTCGCGGTTGATCTCACTGGAATACTGCTTGAACAGGTTATAGTCGCCCGTCTTCGTAGACTGCTGGAGCAGATGGATCGTCTTCGGGTTGTATAAATGTTCTTCTTTCCCGCTCCGGCTCTTATGGTTCCCCATGCTGTCAAGCGTAATATCGGTGCCGAGTTCGAGCGGGTCAAACGCCTGGTCGTGAAGCTTCTCGACCTGTGCCTGAATGTCCTCGATCCCCAGGCCGCCGATCCGCGAAACCGTGCCGGTAAAGTAGCTGTCGATCAATGTCTTCGATAAGCCGATCGCCTCAAATATTTTCGCCCCCTGATACGACTGTATCGTGGAAATCCCCATTTTGGACGCGATCTTCACAATACCGTGCAAGACGGCGGCATTGTAATCGTTGACCGCCACATAATAATCTTTATCGAGCATCCCGCTCTCGATCAGGCTGTTGATCGTGTCGAGCGCCAGATACGGATTGACCGCCGTCGCGCCAAATCCGAGCAGCGTGGCAAAATGATGGACCTCCCGCGGCTCGGCGCTCTCGAGTATGACAGATAAAGATGTGCGCTTCTTTGTCGTGACAAGATGCTGCTGCATCGCCGATACAGCGAGTAGCGCCGGTATCGCCACATGGTTTTCGTCCACGCCCCGGTCGGACAGGATGAGGATGTTCGCGCCGTCCTTGTACGCGCGGTCCGCCTCGAGATAGAGCCGGTTGATCGCCTTTTCGAGCGATGTATTTTTATAATACGTAATCGGGATCACAGCTACTTTAAATCCCTTTACGTTCATGGATTTTATTTTTAACAGATCGGTATTCGTCAGGATCGGGTTATCGATTTTCAGGGAGTGGCAGTTTTCCGCCTTCTCTTCCAGTAAGTTTCCCGATTCCCCGATATATACCGTCGTCGAGGTGACAACTTCCTCGCGGATGGCATCGATCGGCGGATTTGTCACCTGCGCAAACCGCTGTTTGAAATAGTTATAAAGTGGCTGCGGCTGGCCGCTCAGCACCGCCAGCGGCGTATCGTGCCCCATCGCCGCGATCGGCTCCGCCCCGTTTTTCGCCATCGGGAGAATGGAAGCCTTTACTTCCTCATACGTATAACCAAATGCCTTCTGGAGACGAAGGCTTTCCTCATAATCATACGGATTGATACGCTTATTCGGTATCGCAAGGTCTTTGAGGTTGACAAGGTTCGTATCGAGCCACTCGCCATACGGCTGCCTCGACGCGTACATTTCCTTTAATTCGTCGTCGTCGATCAGTTCTCCTTTTACCGTATCCACGAGAAGCATTTTTCCCGGACGGAGCCGGTCTTTTTTCACGACATGCTCCTCGGCGATCGGCATTACGCCGACTTCCGAAGACAGGATGAGCTGGTCGTCGTCGGTGATATAATAACGGGACGGGCGGAGGCCGTTGCGGTCAAGGACCGCTCCCATCAGATCCCCGTCCGAAAACAGAATGGAGGCCGGGCCGTCCCACGGCTCCATCATCGTCGCGTAGTACTGGTAAAAATCCTTTTTCCGGTCGCTGATATACCGGTTGTTCGCCCACGGCTCCGGAATCGTCACCATGACGGCGAGCGGAAGTTCCATCCCGCTCATCACGAGAAATTCCAGCGTATTATCGAGCATGGCCGAGTCCGATCCCTCGGTGTTTACGACGGGAAGCACCTTGTGCAGTTCCCCGCTCAGGCACCCGGATTCCATCGTCTCCTCGCGCGCCAACATTTTATCGGCATTACCACGGATCGTATTGATCTCGCCGTTGTGGACGATCAGGCGGTTCGGATGGGCGCGCTGCCAGCTCGGCTGCGTATTCGTGCTGAACCGCGAATGAACGACCGCGATCGCCGACTCATAATCCACATCCTGAAGGTCATCAAAAAACAGCCGCAGCTGTGACACGAGAAACATTCCCTTATAGACGATCGTGCGGCTCGAAAGTGAAACGACATACGTATTTTCATTTGACTGTTCAAACACACGGCGGGCGATGTAGAGCCTGCGGTCGAAGTCAAGTCCTTTTTCGACGTCTGCCGGTTTGCCGATAAAACACTGCATGATGCACGGCATACAGGCAACGGCCGCCTTGCCCAGTATTTCCGGCGCCATCGGCACCGTGCGCCAACCGAGGAACGGCAGTCCCTCTTTGTCGGCGATCGTCTCAAACATTTTCTTTGCCTGATTGCGCTGTAATTCATCCTGCGGAAAAAAGAACATGCCGACCCCGTACTCTCTCTCCCCGCCGAGATCGATCCCCATCTGTCCCGCCGCTTTCTGGAAAAACTTATGGGAAATCTGCAGCAGGATCCCGACGCCGTCCCCTGTTTTTCCCTCGCCGTCTTTTCCGGCGCGGTGCTCCAGATGCGCCACGATCTCCAGCGCGTTTTTTACGGTATCGTGCGTTTTCTTCCCCTTAATATTGACAATGGCCCCGATCCCGCAGTTATCGTGTTCAAAAGCCGGGTCGTATAACCCCAAGGAATCGTAAGATTCCTTCGATTTCCGTTTCACTTCTTCCTTATACATTCCACTCATATGACTCTCCATTCCTGCGCCATTTTCCTGCATGGAAGCGCAACGTTTTTTGCAGCGCACGCATCATCGTTTCCTGATGTTTGCACGAAAGAATTTTCTTTGTTCTTTGGTAAAATCATCAAAAAGGTGCCAGGGAGAAACACTTCTAGCGCGTATTTCTCCTCTGACACCTTTGTCTGACAAGTATTATATAACACTTCATGCAAAGAATCAAGCATTTTTTTATCGAATTATGATCTTTGATCCTGATACCTGAAATAAAGCAACGCACCCCTGCTGTTCTACACTGTTTGCATGCCGGCGAGTTGTTCAACTTCTGCCACGCTAAGTCCCGTATCTTCTGCAATCTCTTCAATTGTCTGTTTGCCTCTTTTCAGCATCCGAAGCGCCGTTTCCCTCTGGTTTTGGCTAATACCCTGATCCATTCCCTGTTTGATTCCCTGTCTGATTCCCTGGTTTAAGATCTTCCTCGCACTCGTTTCGATCAATGGTCCTCTCATCATATCACCTACTTTCTGCACGTTCTCATATTTCCGTGCGATCTTCCTGATCACATCGCCCGAGAGTTCTATGATCGTCCGCTTGTCAAACGACCCGATCACTCCCTGTCGCTCCAGCCCGTCAAGCCGTTCTAAGATGTTCCGGTATTCCGCTTTCAGTTCCGTCAGCCTCTCCCCGTTACTATTATACTCCGAAAGATTTTTCTCATGTGAAAAGATATAAAATGGGATCAGCATCAGAAGGCCTTTTTCAAAAATATCGTCCAGTGAATACGTCTGGATCTTCATGACCGGTATATCGTACCGGAGCGTCCCTCCCGGCGTGATGATCACATACTTCATCTTATTGGGTGTCTTTTTATACGTCCGAAGATAAAGGACCGCCGTATTGGGAAATGTTACGGTCAGAGTCTCTTCTGTGACCTCGCCCTCGTCAAGCGCGATCTGCGCGTCATATTCAAAAGTCTGATCGTGATCTTTCCGTCCGGCAGGCTACTCTCACACTCAATATGGTATTTCTTTGGTACCTTTCCAAATACCATAAAATTCGTATCCGTGATCCGTTTCTGGTCCGCCCCGTCCTGTTGGTCTAAAAAATGCTCGTTAGGGAAAAAACGGATCTCTTCCTCTCTTGTGTATGATTCCCCGAAGATCTCGTTGATCACGGGAATCACTAGCTTCCGGCAGTCACTTAGTATTGTCCGGAATGCCCCATCGTATATATCTGCCATATTTTACTCCCCTCCCATTCATACCTTTATAGCCATGAGCAAAACTCTACACATTCAGTATTTATGCAGGTTTGCGAGGCATGGCAACCTCTTATATCACTCCCAG
>CAJTTQ010000034.1 GCA_910579145.1 uncultured Eubacterium sp. | reverse complement strand
GTTTAGAATAGAAAAAAATAGTCCGATAACACCAGGGGAATGTGCAAGCGACATCATATGATGATTTTTTGACGACATGTTGAATAAATAATTCACATCTCCCGAATGACGATGATCATAATTCACCTTGAATCTTGTCTCCAAAAAACCTATCGCGCTTGCAACGCTATTTGCTTTTTCGGGCTTAGGAGTCCATCCGCATAATTTAGCAAATCCTCTTACAGAATTATCAACCTGATCGTCTGTCCATTTTCCTAAGATACTGTCGCGTGGAGCCCCAACTAAAAAAATATCGATCATACCACCGATCGCACCACAAGCGACTGCCATTAAATAATCATATTTATCGCATTTATCACCTGATTGAATTAGTGCACGGTTTTCATTTCTTTTTTCTGAATTCATCAAAATCACTCTCTATCCACGTAAAATTTTCTTCCATTGCCGCAAGCTTCAGCAAACATATCACTTTCACGAAACCTCCGCCGTGATCCGAAAGTATAATCATCTTTTTATCAAAGATATCATATTCTTTCTCCTGCCGCAACAAACTGATACACTTATTTTTACACAACAAAACTAATAGTAGTACATTGTAGACACATTCAAATATTCTATATTAAAATAACTGTAAGAATACTAAAGGTGGTACGAATCATGAAAGATCAAAAGAACATAGACAAGCAAAATGTGCGAAATCAGCATAAAAAACAACTGAACATTCAAATCGGAAAACGGTGTCAGCAGGCAAGAAAAGCACGCGGATATACACAGGAACAACTGGCTGAACAACTTAATGTATCAACTCAGTTCATTTCAGATGTCGAAAGGGGTGTCACAGGAATCGGTAGGTAAAAATACAAAAAAGCCATTTTTTACTATACAGTAACCCCCTTGACAATATACCTTGAAGGAAGTACCATAGAAATAGTTGAATCAATTACAACCTTTTTACCGTATAAAACTTAGGAGGCACATCTTGAAAGCATACCAACTGAAAATCATGATCAAAAACTCACATCCGCCGATATGGCGGCGGTTTATCGTACCGGCCAAACTGACATTTTCACAACTTAGCTTTATCCTCAATGAAGTGATGGGTTGGTGCGGCGGTCATTTGTCACAATTTGAATTTTATCACTTGGGAATTATGGTCGAGGAAGATCCGGAAGACATGGACTGGTTTGATAAGGAAGTTCTAGATGCCGCGGAAACACCGATCGAACCTTTTTTAGACAGCGAAGACTGGTTTACCTACCTATATGATTTTGGTGATTACTGGGAACACCGGGTAGAGATCGAGAACATCCTACCAAAGTACGAATGCAATTACCCGGTTGTTCTAAAATATAAGGGAAATACACCTTACGAGGATTGCGGCGGACTACATAGTTATTATCATATGCTTCAAGTACTTGAAAACCCGGATCATAAAGAGTATGAAGAGTTTAAAACATGGGTGGATGAACAGCCATACGACGAATACGATCTTAAACAGATCAATAAAACGTTGACACATTATGCTTTAACAGATACAAAGCGTCCTCCGATGTCCCGCGTGGAAATCTACGAAAGTATCTGCAAAGGAGAACCACTATATACCATTTCATGCGGCGATCCTATACCCGAGAGAAAAGAAGCATCTCTGGAAGAATGGAAACTTTTGTACGAAACAGCACAGAAATTAAAAGAGTTAAAACCCTGGGAACAGTTTTGGACTATGGATCTGATCGCACTCCAGGAGGGAGACAGCATTGCTTTTGCCGTGATTCTCGGAAAAGGGGGCGAATGCTATGGCATCTCCATCTATGAAGACCTGGAAGGTCTCAATGATTTTTTGATGCTCTGTGATCAAAAATCATTAAATATTTCCCAAACGTATGCTGCCATGAACCAAAATAATCTGGCCTGTTACTGGGGAAACCGGGATGATCTGTCAAAAGAACAGTACCAGACGGTAAAGTCACTGGGATATAAGTTCCGTGGCAAAAATCAATGGCTGTATTTTATCTCTCATAAGACGGGCTATTTTCCATACAATATGGATCAAGCGGAAGTTAACCGCATGAATACTTATCTGACGCAGCTTCTTCAGGCGATTGCGTATTATAACAAAAACAAACTCACGGTGCATTTCGAAGATGGCAATATGTTTCTCTATTCCCGGAACGAAAAGACAGGAAAATGGCATGGAACCGAGAAACCGCTTCCATTTACAACCTTTATCTATCTGGAACCGGATTTTGTAAATTACAAAAATTTCGAACAGAAACTTCGTGAGATCCCCAGGGAGGATTATGGCATTGACATTGATGTCGAGTGCATTCCTTCGCCAGTTCATGATGACAAATACGAACGGCCGGGAGCAGTCCGACTTCTTCTTTTGGCAGAAACAGAATCCAGCCTTATGCTTGGAGCAGACATGATCACTCCCGATGAACTGGAGGGAAACGCGGTGATCAATTGTATTTTGGAAAGAATCTTTGATTCTGGACGACCGAGGGAAATCCGAGTATGCAACGATATTATAGCCCATTATTTGAGCGGCCTGTGCAAAATGGCAGGCATCAAGTTAAAAAAAGTAAAAAGGATTTCGGTCTTCCGTAAGTATCTAAAGGGACTATCAGAAATTTAAGCCTGCTGCACCTTAGCAAGGTCACAGTGTTGTTTTTCTTTCTTGCACTCCTTAATCTTCGCAATGCCAGTCTTGCGGGAAAAAGCGTCCCGCAAGCCCGCGTGCTTCGCACTATAAAAAATGGAATATGTGACTACTTGGGAGCAAGCTCCCAGTAGTCACATATTCCATTTTTTGCATTGCTTCATTATTCGCGAGTACTCCCAGCAGGAATCGAACCTGCAACTAGCCCTTAGGAGGGGCTTGTTATATCCATTTAACTATGAGAGCAGATAAGGGCCGGCGGATCATCCGCCGCCAGGCATCCCGCACACGAACCATAAAACCCATGTACCTCTGCCGCTACCCTTCTATTCTAATCAAAAACCGCTGCGAAGTCAACAAAAAACTACAAATACTTTTTCAAATCCTCCGCTTTATCCGTCTTCTCCCACGGCAGGTCGAGATCATTCCTCCCAAAATGACCATAAGAAGCCGTTCCCTTGTAAATCGGTCTGCGAAGGTTCAGTTTCTGAATGATACCTGCCGGCCGCAGATCAAAATTCTCTAAAATAATGTCCGCAAGCTTATCATCTGGAAGCTTGCCTGTTCCAAATGTATCTATCCGAACAGAGGTCGGAGATGCGACGCCGATCGCGTAAGAGAGCTGGATCTCCGCCTTCTCACAAAGACCTGCTGCCACGAGATTCTTTGCCACATAGCGCGCCGCATAAGACGCGGAGCGGTCAACCTTAGTCGGATCCTTCCCTGAGAACGCACCGCCGCCATGACGGGCCCACCCGCCATATGTATCCACAATGATCTTCCGGCCGGTAACTCCGCTGTCTCCAGCTGGACCGCCGATCACAAAACGTCCGGTAGGATTTATGTAAATCTTTGTCTCATCATCCAATAGTTCTTGAGGCAGGATAGGATCGATCACATATTTTTTAATATCTGCCTTGATCTGCTCCCATGTCACATCCTCGCTGTGCTGGCTGGAGACGACAACCGCATCCAAACGAAGGGGTTTCCCGTCACTGTCGTACTCGACCGTCACCTGCGATTTCCCATCGGGACGAAGATACGGCAGTGTTCCGTCCTTCCTCACCTTACTGAGCTGTCGGGTCAGCTTGTGTGCCAGATAAATGGGATACGGCATAAACTCTTCCGTTTCATTTGTAGCATAGCCAAACATCAATCCCTGATCGCCGGCTCCGATCGCTCCAATCTCCGTATCCGTGAGCTTTGCTTCCAGCGCCTTATCCACACCGAGCGCGATGTCCGCCGACTGTTTGTCAATCGCGATCATAACACCGCACGTCGAACAGTCAAACCCTTTTTCCGAATCATCATATCCGATCTCTTTTATGGTGTCACGGACAATCTTTTGATAATCTACCGTGGCAGAAGAAGTAATCTCACCCATAACGAGAACAAGACCAGTCGTAATAGCTGTTTCACAAGCAACGCGGCTCATCGGGTCCTGTTCCAGCAGAGCATCCAGTATGGAATCCGAAATCTGGTCACTAATTTTATCCGGATGACCTTCCGTAACGGATTCTGAGGTAAACAGTATTTTACTCATCCTCATTTCCTCCTCAGTCTATATTCAGTCTAGTTGTATCGGTCTCTCTTTGGTCAAAATGTCAAATATACACAATACACACATAGATATATCTTATAAGCTTGGCATCTCCACCACCATTAAGAATACAACATTCATCCGCCTTTTGTCAAGATGTTTTCAATGCACCGCGTACAATTTGCACTACCTACAATTCACGATCAACCGTTTTATAAACAAAATCAGAAAACTCACACTTCCCGCCAGGCTCCAACGTGCTGTACATAAACAGTCCCGCCCGGCAGCCGACAAAATGATCCAGCCTAAAAAACAATTTATGGGGTTTTCCAAATGGGATCCACGTTCCATCCGACTCATAAAAAAATGACACTTCATCTTTCATATCTGAAAATTCCGCGCACATCCGCAGCGTAACCGCCGAAGAGTCAAGCGGGATCCGCACGGTTTCCTTCCCGGGCAAAGTGTCGTGATCCCCCATATTCTGCGATATCTCATTGGCACTGCGCTCCACCTGGACAAGATAGTACCTATCATTCTCCCTCATGAAACCGGCATACGCATAACATCCCTGTAAAGCAGCCAGCCCCGCAGCATCCCCATTCTTCATTCCGGCCCCGTCTAACCTGACCTGAACATCAGTGGAAGGAAACATCAGCCTTTGGGTGAGCGTATTCACCGCCTGCGTAATGTTCACCGACAACCGGTCTGTCCTGATCGTATATCCTTCCCCGTCAAAAGAAAAAAGAGAAGCATCCGGCAGATGATTCCACTGCCACTGGCGCCTTAAACGGCCATCCTCACCCGTAAAACCACTCGTGAACAACGGTTCATACGAATGATCCTTCCCGGACAGACACCGTTCCGACAAACGCGCATGAGCCGAAACCGCTTCCTCTGCCACAAAAACCGGAAAACCGTCCTCAAAATGAACGGGGATCAGCACGGGAATCCTTCCGACGGCGCCGCTGTCCTGAAACAGGATGGCAAACCAATCCCCTTGCGGCGTATCGACGATGCCTCCCTGCGCGATCCCCTGTCCATGATACCCCATATCATCGTCAAACACATCGCGGCCCTTGAATTCACCACTCAGCGAATCCGAGACAAAACAGGCCTCCGCGCGGCGCGCGCCATCCTCTTTTCCCCAGTGTATCATAAAGAGGTAATATCTTCCATCTATTTTATATATGTGGACCCCCTCATAACCAAGACGCACATTCCCGGTATCCTTTACTAACATCCGGTGAAGGCCGCCCTCCAGCGGACGGGTCAGGTCCTTCGTCAGTTCGGTTATGAATATTTCTGTATTACCGTAAACAATAAATACCCTTTCCTCATCAAACAGCAGAGAGGCGTCATGATAGAACCCCTCGATTTCTTTCCGTTCCCAGGTCCCTTCGATCTGTTCTGTATAAAATAGATACGTCTTGTGCGTATCATTTGCCACGAAACAGACGTAAAACGTTCCATCAAAATAGCGAAGGGAAGGCGCCCACATCCCCTTCCCGTAAATACTCTGCCCGTCCTGAAGACGCGCCCCTGGCGTATCCTCGAGCACATCGTACAGATAATTTACCAGTTCCCAGTTCACAAGATCATAAGAACGGAGAATCGCTCCGCCAGGGAAAAAGTGCATTGTCGTACTAAGCATATAATAAACGTCTCCGACGCGGATCACATCCGGGTCCGGATAATCGCAGTTCAAAATCCTATGGCTCATTCTCTCCTCCTCCTTCGCATCGGGTAAACATCATCAAAGCAGGTCAGCAATGCGGTAAATGAGTTTCTCCGTTTTCTCCCAGCCGAGGCAGGGATCCGTAATCGATTTCCCATATATGTGCTCGCCGATCGCCTGCGCGCCATCTTCGATATAGCTCTCGATCATAAGTCCCTTCACCATCGACTCGATGTCTTTGGAAAACCGACGGCTCTCCATAACCTCTTTGGAAATTCGGATCTGCTCATTAAAACGCTTGTCAGAATTGTTGTGGTTCGTATCTATGATCACTGCCATATTGTCAAGATTGCGCTCACTGTAAATCTCATGAAGAAGGAGCAGCTCTTCATAATGATAATTCGGAAGGCTTTTTCCGTGTTTATTCACGCTGCCTCGTAAAATCGCGTGCGCATAAGGATTCCCCTCCGTCTCTACCTCCTGCTGCCGGTAAATAAAATGATGACGGCTCTGCGCAGCTTCGATCGAATTCAGCATGACAGTCAGATAACCGCTCGTCGGGTTCTTCATACCGCACGGAACATCGATCCCGCTCGCCGTCAGACGATGCTGCTGGTTCTCCACCGAACGGGCTCCGATCGCCACATAGGAAAGAACATCCGACAAGTAGGCGTAATTTTCCGGGTACAACATTTCGTCCGCACATACCATACCTGTCTGCTCCACAACTTCCACATGCGTCTTGCGGATCGAATGCAGCCCTTCCAGCATATTTTCTTTCTCTTCCGGATTCGGCTGGCTTGCCATTCCTTTATATCCCTTACCCGTTGTCCGCGGTTTATTCGTATAGACGCGGGGCACGATAAAAATCTTATCAGAAACTTTCTCCTGAATGTCCGCAAGGCGCGAAGTATAGTCAATCAGGGCCTCTTCGTTATCCGCCGAACACGGGCCGATGATCAGGGCAAATAATTCACTTTTTCCACTGATTATATCTTTCAGGATCTGATCTTTTTTCTTTTTTATTTCCTTCGCTTTTTCCGAAATAGGAAATTCTTTTTTCACTTCTTCCGGGGTTGGTAAATTTCTTAATATCTTCATATTTTAAACTCACTCCTTCACATTTCTATATAAATCTAGCACTGAAACACAAAGGTGTCAAGAAAAAAATGAAAAAGAGTGGTTGCATTTTTAGTAGAAATTGAGGTATGATATACTTATCGGCACATATACACATGTTAATCGTGCCAAATGTAAACGAACGCTGATAATTGCACAACTAAGGAGAACACGTATGGATAAAATATTAATAATAGAGGACGAACTCACAACTGCCGAACTTGAAAAAAACTATCTTGAATTGACCGGATACGAGGTAACCGTTGAGTCAAATGGAAATAACGGGTTGGAGCAGGCTTTAAGTGGTAATTATCAGTTGATCATCTTGGACCTGATGCTCCCCGGACTGGACGGAGTCGAAATCTGCAAACGGATCCGCGAAATATCAGAGATCCCCATTATCATGATCTCTTCGAAGACGGAAGTCGTTGACAAAATAAGGGGATTTGGCGTCGGCGCGAACGACTATCTAACAAAGCCATTTGATCCGGGTGAACTTGTAGCAAGGGTTCGCTCCCATTTAGAGCGCTACCAGAAATTAGTCGGAAGGGGCACGCAGGCAAAAAATGAAGTGATCAAGATCGGCGGTCTCAAGATTGACCGGACGGCGCGCCGTGTTTTTGTGGACGATGTCGAAAGATTCCTGACGACAAAAGAATTTGACCTGTTGTTTTTTCTCGCCAGTTATCCAAACCATGTCTTCTCAAAGGAAGAACTGTTACAGGAAGTATGGGACTTAAACCCGATCGGGGCAGATATTGCCACCGTAACCGTACATGTGAAAAAAATCAGGGAAAAAATAGAAAAAGATACACAAAATCCGAAATACATCGAAACCGTGTGGGCGGTCGGCTACCGGTTTATTGATCCGGATGTGTAATATTGTTTCTGCTTTTTGCCAATACTAGTTTGACAGGAACAACGTCAAGCATACGGCGAAAGGAGAAACACAAGATGAGTAAAAAATGGAAAAATGTACTGATCATATTAGGAACTGCCGGAGTGGTTTACGTGAGCTTTTACTTTCTTCTCCCTTTGGTAGTTCCCTTTGTTTTTGCATTTGTATTTGTTCTTGTATTTGCCGTTTCAAATATTTATTTTAAGCGGATCATTTGTATTTGCCAAACTTACCCAGCCTGTAGTCCAGAAACTACATAAGAGCTGCCACATCAATGAAAAGATCTGTTCTCTTTTGATCATCCTTTTATTCCTCGGAGCGATCGGAAGCTTTCTATTTTATATTGGATATATCTGTATCGGCCAGCTGACAGAGATCTTAAAAAGCGCCCCAGCACACATAGGCACATGCGCCCGTTTATGTGAACGCGCCTGCGGTGGCGTAGACAATCTGCTGGGACTGCGTTCAGGTGAAACCTATCTCTGGATGGAAAACAGCCTTTCCGATATGGACGGAAGGATCTCACAGGTATATCTGCCGAAGCTTACCGGATGTATCCCGAAAATGCTCGTGACACTGGGAGAATGGGGCGCCGGGTTTATCGTATTTATCATGGCCACGCTCCTCATTTCGTTTGACCGCGACAGTTCACTGAAATACCGCAGCCTCATGCCATATATAAAACGATTAAAAACTGCCGGATTCGCCTATTTAAAAGCACAGGGCATCATCATCTTCCTCGTAGCCGCCGTGAGCGCGGCCGGGCTTTTCATCATCCGAAACCCTTACGCCATCCTGCTCGGCATTACGATCGGCATCGTTGACGCGTTTCCCATATTCGGGAGCGGCAGCATACTCATCCCCTGGGCCGTGATCGAACTCGTCCAAAAAGATTTTTTTCAAGGGGCCGTACTGATCACGCTCTACGTCATCACCCTTTTGCTGCGGGAGATCATGGAACCCCGGCTGATGGGAAAAGAGATGGGCCTAAAGCCGCTTTACGTCCTTATAGCTGTCTATGTCGGCATAAAACTGTTCGGACTGGGAGGCATCATCCTCGGGCCGATCGGCCTCACCATTTTAAAAACGGTGGCAGAAACAAAAATCCGGGTCTGACAGGCATAGTTTCCCCCCAGCCCTCATAGAATGTAATTGCATGAAGGAGGGGTGTAAGTGGAGGATAAACAGGAAACGGCGATCGCCAGCTATGGCCTGACCGTTCGCAAACGGTACCGTTCCCGCGGAGGCTGGGTGTTAGAGACAAATACAGGCCCTAAACTGCTGAGGGAATACGAAACCATAAGCAGTCACTTTCAGATAGAAAACCAGGTCAAACAGCATTTGATCCAGCATGGCTTTTCTATGATCGATGATGTCGTGCCAAATAAAGACGGTGAACCGGTTACTGAATTGGAAACAGGTGAAAAATTTGTACTCTACCATTGGTTCTCTGGAGATGAATGTGACTTGAAGTCTAAAAACTGCCTGACAGCGGCTGGGGAAAACCTGGGTACTCTTCACAAGGCGCTGCGCGGGTTTTCACTACCAGAATCCGGTACGGGGGAACAAAACGGACTTTTACAGCAATTTCACAAACATAACAGGGAATTGAAACGGGTCCATGTCTACATGAAGAATAAAAAACGAAAAAGCGAGTTTGAGATATATGCCATCAATTGTTTTCGCGAGTACTATGAAAAAGCGTGTGAAGCGGCCAACCGTCTGGAACAATGTTCCTATTATCAAAAAATAGCCGGACCGTCAAACGACATATGCCACGGGGATTACAATTACCACAATCTGATCATGACCGGCCACGGCACGGCAACGATCGGATTTGAGAAAACAGGATATGGCATTCCGCTTTTAGACCTAACGTATTTTATGCGGAAAACGCTGGAAAAAAATAGTTGGAACAGACAGGCAGGAGAAGCTGTGCTGGATGGGTATGATCAGGCAGATACACTGACCGGGGAACAGCTGGAGCTGATCTACATCATACTGGCATATCCCGAAAAATACTGGAAGCTGATGAACCACTATATGAACAAAAAGAAATCCTGGCTTTCCGCCAAAAGTTTAGAAAAATTGAAAGACGTTAGAAGCCTGGAAAAACGCAGGGAAGAATTTTTGAAAGGGCGCTAGAAATAAGTGGAAGTTTTTACAATTTCGTGCTATACTAATAATATCTTTTAAATAAAGCAGGTGCGGCATGAACCATACGATATACAAATGGGCAGTAGCTATTGCTGCGGTGTGCATCCTCGTATCCGGGTGCGGCAGAAAGAACCGTCAGCCTACTGCGACTGAAAATCCAAACGCGTCCCTTACTTATGAAAGGGGAAGGGACTTCGTTGGCGTCATAAAAAAAATAGATACGCAGAATAAAACCATTATTTTTTATAACACCGCCTTTGAAGAAGAGTCCGTGTGTACGTACAGCGGCGGGACAGAGATTTTGACGAAAAATGGCAAACAGATTTCGTCGGAATCTCTTGAGATAGGACAAGTTCTGGATGTGTACCAGAACCCCGATACAAAAAAGCTTTCTAAATTGCAGTTGAGCGCAGACATATTAGAATACGAGAGGGTCACGGACCTGACAGCAGATCCCGACGCGGGAAATCTCGAAGTGAATGGGGTTAAATACCGCTATGGGAGCGGATTTACTGCGTTTTCTGGTGGCGAACCGATCCACGTACAGGAGATTTCGCCGACGGATGAAGTGACGTTTCGCGGGGTTAAAGGAAAAGCCTATTCCATCGTCGTCACGAGAGGGCACGGCTATATCAAACCCAAAAAATACAGTGATTTTATCGGCGGCACTATGACAGTCGGCGGCGTTACGATCGTTCCTGTTACGGAAAAAATGCTCGTTCCCGTACCAGAGGGCACCTATGAGGTGACGATGAAAAACGGGGATTATACCGGGAGCAGCACGGTAACGATCGAACGGAACCAGCAGTATAAGTTAGATATGTCAAAATTTAAAACTCTGGCGCCCCATACAGGACAAGTCGTCTTTGATATCGATCCGGTCGGCGCAGAGTTATATGTAAATGGAACATTAACAGACTATTCGAAACCTGTTTCTTTAAAATACGGCAAACACTCCCTCCGGGTCATTCTCGAGGGCTATACGCCGTATATCGGTATCATCGACGTGCAGTCAGCAAGTCCTACGGTACGGATCAGCCTTACAGACGAAAATACAGATGTAACAGACGATACCGACGACACTACCGTTTCCAGACAGGATTCCGAAAACGACCAGACTGTATCCGTCCAGTACGACAATCAGCATACGATCACAGTCAGCGCGCCGATCGGAGCCAGCGTATATATGGACGGCATGTACAAAGGAGTGGCGCCGTGCAGTTTCCCGAAAAAGATCGGCACTGTCACGATCACACTTTCCATGTCCGGCCTGACGACGAAAAGCTATACAATGAAAACCGTAAATGACAGCAAAGACATCGCATGGAGCTTCCCGGATTTAGAAAGTTATGCTGTTGGATAGAAATTACCAAATTTAAAATAAAGGAGGAATAAAGATGGATTACATGGAAAATTATAAGGAATGGCTTGAGAATCCTTATTTCGATGAGGAGACGAAAAAGGAGCTAAAGAGCATTGAGGGGGACGAACAGGAGATCAAAGAGCGCTTTTACGCGGACCTTGAATTTGGTACGGCCGGCTTACGGGGGATCATCGGCGCCGGGACAAACCGCATGAATATGTACACGGTCAGAAAAGCGACACAGGGGCTTGCCAACTACATAATCAAACAGGACGGACAGAAAAAAGGCGTGGCGATCGCCTACGATTCCCGCCGCATGTCTCCAGAATTTGCGGATGAAGCGGCCTGCTGCCTTGCTGCGAACGGCATCAAAGCCTATGTTTTTGAGAGTCTTCGTCCCACGCCGGAGCTGTCCTTTGCGGTTCGCGAACTCGGCTGTATCTCAGGGATTAACATTACGGCGAGCCACAACCCGCCGGAATACAACGGCTACAAAGTTTACTGGGAGGATGGGGCGCAGATCACGCCGCCAAATGACACAGGGATCATGGATGAAGTAAAAGCCGTCACCGACTATTCTACCGTAAAAACCATGAGCCGGGAAGACGCGGAAAAAGCCGGTCTCTATGAGACGATCGGCGCTGCCATCGACGACCGCTACATGGAAGAACTGAAAAAGAATGTCCTTCATCCAAATTGTATCAAGGAAGTAGAAAAAGATCTGAGGATCGTTTACACACCACTCCACGGAACGGGAAATATCCCGGTTCGCCGGGTATTAAAAGAACTCGGTTTCACAAATGTATTTGTCGTACCAGAACAGGAACTTCCAGACGGCGAGTTTCCGACTGTAGGATACCCGAATCCAGAAGCGAAAGAAGCTTTTGAACTCGCTTTAAAACTGGCAAAAGAAAAAGATGCCGACCTCGTACTAGCAACAGATCCAGATGCCGACCGTCTCGGTGTTTACGTAAAAGACAGCAGATCAGGCGATTATATCTGTCTTACCGGAAATATGTCCGGCTCTTTCTTAGCTGATTACGAGATCGGACAGCGTCTTGCGTTAAACGGAGAGCTTCCCAAAGACGGGATGCTTGTAAAGACGATCGTGACGACCAATCTCGTCGACGCGATCGCTGCCCACTATCATATCGATGTCGTAGAGTGTCTCACCGGATTTAAGTGGATCGGAAGGGAGATCTTAAAGACCGAGAAAACAGGAAAAGGCGAATACCTATTCGGTTTTGAAGAAAGTTATGGCTGCCTGATCGGAACGCATGCCAGGGACAAGGACGGAATCGTAGCTTCTATGGCATTGTGCGAAGCAGCCGCCTATTACAAAAAACGCGGTAAAACGCTGTGGGATGCCATGATCGATATGTACGAAAAATACGGTTATTATAAAGATGAGGTCGTTTCTATCACCCATAAAGGAATCGAGGGCCTGGCAAAGATCAAATCAACGATGGACGGGCTTCGGGCAGATCCGCCGGCATCGTTTGGAAATTACGAAGTAACGGCTATGAGGGATTATGAAAAAGATGTGATCAAAGACCTTCGCACCGGAGAGGAACGTAAGACCGGACTCCCCGCGTCCAACGTTCTGTATTTTGAGCTCACTTCTGACGCGTGGCTCTGCGTACGTCCTTCGGGAACGGAGCCAAAAATCAAAATCTATTTCGGCGTAGTCGGCGACAACATGGAAGACGCAGAGAAAAAATCATCCGAGCTTGCCGCCGTCGTAAAAGACCTTTTCGCAGACTGACAAAGGAGTATAGGATAAATGAACGAACTTTTAAAAGAGTGGATGAACCCGGCACTGATCGAAGAAATGGACGAAGGTGTTCTAAACGCCCCTCAGGATCTGCTCGGCGTCCACATGTATCTTGATACACAGCTTTTTGTCGTAAGACGCCCCGAAGCCCAGATCGTATGGATCACAAATGTTGACGGGGACAAAGCATATGAGATGGAAGAGCTGGATCACGAACTTGGATTGTTCGGACTGGAGATCAAGACAAAATCAAAACAACTGAAAGATTACCGTGTCAGGATCCAGTACGCCCCGGAAGATGTGATCGAGACGGCTGATCCCTATCATTTTAAACCTCTGACCTCGGATTTTGACTGTTATATTTTCGGGGAGGGCAGGCATTACAAGATCTTTGATAAGATGGGCGCCCATGTAGAAACGATAGACGGCGTGACCGGAACGAGGTTTACCGTATGGGCTCCAGACGCCAGGAGCGTGAGCGTTGTCGGCAGTTTTAACATGTGGGACGGACGGCTTCACACGATGCGGCTTTTAGGGCCGACTGGTGTCTACGAACTTTTTGTACCGGGCGTGACAGAAGGAAGCATATACAAATATCAGATCACAACCCGCAGCAAGGAACTGATCTTTAAAACAGACCCGTACGGAAACTACGCGGAACTGCGGCCGGGAAATGCCTCTGTTGTAACCTCTCTCGAGGGCTATGAATGGGGCGATGCCGATTACATGAAAGAACATGGCACAAAAACACGCGAAGTCCGCGAGCGGAATCCGATGTCCATATATGAAGTACATCTCGGCTCGTGGAAAAAGCGGGTAGAAGACGATGATAATGGCTTTTATTCCTACCGTGAATTAGCGGGCATGCTCGGTGATTATGTCGTAGAAATGGGATACACACATGTGGAACTGATGGGCATATCAGAATATCCGTTTGACGGCTCATGGGGGTATCAGGTCGGCTGTTATTACGCGCCGACCAGCCGCTACGGGACACCGCACGATTTTATGTATTTCGTCGATGAAATGCACAAACGGGGTATCGAAGTCATTCTCGACTGGGTACCGGCGCATTTCCCTAAAGACGCGCATTGTCTCGGAAACTTTGACGGAAAAGCCGTTTATGAGCATCCCGACCGACGCCGCGGGGAACACCCGGACTGGGGCACCTACATTTTCAATTACGGCAGGCTGGAAGTCCAAAACTTCCTCGTCGCAAACGCACTGTTCTGGATCGAGAAGTTCCATATCGACGGACTCCGTGTCGACGCCGTTGCCTCGATGCTGTATTTGGATTACGGAAAGCAGGATGGAGACTGGCTCCCAAATAAGGACGGAGGCAATGAACACTATGAGGCTGTCGAATTCCTGCGGCACCTAAACAGCGTGATGGAACAGTCACATCCTGATGCGTATATCATCGCGGAAGAATCTACGGCATGGCCGGACGTAACAAAACAGGTAAAAGACGGCGGACTCGGGTTTTCCTTTAAATGGAACATGGGCTGGATGAATGACTTTCTGGAATACATGAAGTTAGACCCTTACTTTAAGCAGTTCCACCACGACCAGCTCTGTTTCAGTCTCGCCTACCACCTCAGCGAAAAATACATCCTCGTGCTCTCCCACGATGAAGTCGTTCACGGAAAATGTTCTCTGCTGAACAAAATGCCGGGACTGACCGGGGATAAATACGCAGCGCTCAAAGCGGCATTTGGCTTTATGTACGGCCATCCCGGAAAGAAACTCCTTTTTATGGGACAGGAATTTGCCCAGCAGCGGGAGTGGAGCGAGATGCGCAGTCTTGACTGGTATCTGCTCGACGAAAAACCGCATCAGGGCATCCACCAGTTTATCAAAGACTTCAACCACTTATATAGGGACCACAGCGCCCTCTACTACAATGACAGCGATGTCATGGGATTTGAATGGATGGATTGTTCCCGGCCGGAGACGAGTACGGTAGCGTTTGTCCGCAGGGGAAAAACGAGGACAAAACAGCTTTTATTTATCCTGAACTTCACACCGGTCGCCCACGAAAAGTACCGGGTAAAAGCTCCATGCGGAGGCAGATATACCGAAATCCTGAATTCCGACGATGTGAAATACGGCGGACAGGGCAGGATAAATGCGGATCCGATCACGGCAAAGAAAAAAGGATCTGGAAAAAAAGGCAGGAACAGAAAGAAATCATCGGGGACGGAATACGAAATCGAATGCTATCTCCCACCACTTTCTGTCGTTGTTCTAGAATACGATTACAAATAAAAGATACGAACTGGCACATTAAGATGTTCCCTGGCATACGGGGAACATCTTTTGCACTTTCAGGGCTTTCAGGGCAGACATCCGCGAAAAGTTGCGAATTCCTGCAAATTATGCTATACTGGTAAAATAGAAAAATAAATCGGAGATGAAATGCAACATGCAGACAAATGTTTTAGAATATTTGGAGCAGACGGCAGAACGGGTACCGGATAAAATAGCATTTGCCGACGATACGTCCGCTCTATCTTTTGGTGAAGTCAGCAAGCGCTCGAAACAGATCGGCTGCCATCTCGCATCAAATCAGGCAGCTCGGGAGCCTGTATTAGTATACATGAAAAAATCACCTGAGACGCTGACAGCATTTTTCGGCGTCATCTATGCCGGCTGTTATTATGTGCCGATCGATGAGGACATGCCGAGACGCCGGATCGAACTTATTTTGGATAATACGAAAGCCAAATACCTGATCTATGATGAAAGTACATGTGGCAAAGTAAACGAACTCTCTTTCACAGGAAGATCTTTTTCCTATGAAGAATGTTTATCCTTCCCGCAAGATCATGAAAAACTGGCACGGATACGTGAAAACAGCCTGGATGAGGATCCCATTTATGTTCTGTTTACATCCGGTTCAACTGGTATACCAAAAGGTGTTGTCGGACACCACCGGGGCGTGATCGACTATATCGAGAGCCTGACAGAAGCGCTTCCCTTTAGCGAAGATACCGTATTTGGAAATCAGACGCCGCTCTATCTAGACGCCTGTATGAAAGAAATCTACCCAACCTTAAAATACGGCGCCATGACATGGCTCATTCCAAAAGAGCAGTTCGCCATTCCCGTAAAACTGGTTGAATATCTGAATGAACATAAAATAAATACGATCTGCTGGGTCGTATCGGCACTGACCATGATCTCCACATTTGGAACATTTGATGTTGTCAAACCGAAATACTTACATACGATCGCTTTTGGCAGCGAGGTATTTCCGATCCAGCAGTTTAACCGCTGGAAAGAAACACTTCCCCACGCGCGGTTTTACAATTTATACGGGCCGACCGAGGCCACCGGCATGAGCTGCTATTATTACGCGGACCGCCTGTTTCAGGAATCGGAATCCATCCCTATCGGTAAACCATTTAAAAATACGCGCGTTTATCTGCTCAATGAAGAGGGAAAAGAAGTACCAAAAGGCGAAAACGGCGAAATATGTATTTCCGGCACATGCCTGACACACGGCTATTACAACGATGCGGAAAAAACCGCCGAAGTATTTACCCAAAACCCATTAACACCTTTTTATCCGCAGCGCATCTATCACACGGGCGACATCGGACGATGGAATGAGGACGGTAACCTCATGTTCATTTCACGCGAAGACCATCAGATCAAACATATGGGGCACCGTATTGAACTTGGTGAGATCGAGGCCGATGCCAGACGGATTGACGGAGTGACGACATGCTGCTGCCTTTACATAAAAGAAAATAATAAAATAGTACTTTTTTTTACAGGCGATACGGACAAAAAACATCTGACTGCCGCCCTGAAAGAGCGGCTGCCCAGATATATGTTACCAAACGCCTTTGTACAGACCGATCAGCTTCCCCTGACAGCGAACGGAAAAATGGATCGTCAGAAAATGCAGGAAATGTATTTGGAGCAGAAGAAAAAACGCCGGCGTAAGGCAGAATGAGAGGACAAGATGGAAACAGAAGAAATCAAAGAGGGCATTTTAGCTATTTTAGAAGAACTTCACGCGGATGTCGACTTTACGTCCGAAGAAAAACTTGTAGATGGTAAAATATTGGACTCGTTTGACCTTGTCACCCTCGTTACGGAACTCAGTGAGGAATTTGATGTGGAAATTACGGCGAGGGATTTTACCGCGGAAAACTTTAATTCGGTGGAGCGGCTTACTGCCATGATCGTCCGCCTGATGGATGAATAAGGAGTGGGACCGTCGTGTTTACATCATATGGATTTGTCGGATTTATATTGCTTTTGTTCTTCTTGTATTATATCATTCCAAAACGCTTCCAGTGGGTCTTGCTGCTCCTGGCCAGTTTCGGCTTCTATTTTACTGCGGGAACTTATTATCCCCTGTTTATCCTGGCCACATCCCTCAGCGTTTACGCGGCGGGGAGAAAGATGGGAAGCTATGACCGCGAACTGGAGTTATATGGACAAAAAATAAAAAACGGAGATATTCCGAGACCATCGAGAGAAGAAAAAAAGGCATACAAAAAACAGATCAATCAAAAGAAAAAACGATGGATGCTTCTATGTCTGATTTTTAACATCGGCATCCTCGCAGTACTAAAATATACAAACTTTGCTATTGATAACATCAATTTCCTTTTGGAACGGACTGGGGCGCATCCCTTTCCCTACGCGGATTTCATATTGCCAATGGGCATTTCCTTTTACACGTTTCAGGCCGTCGGCTATTTACTCGACGTGTACTGGAACAGATGCGAACCGCAGAAACACGTATTCCGTTTCATGTTGTTCGTCTCCTTCTTTCCGCAGCTCATACAGGGGCCGATCAGCCGCTATGATGATCTGAAAGACACTCTGTACCAAAAGCATTCTTTTGACTGGAAAATGGTTCGTTTCGGACTGGAACGAATGTTATGGGGATACTTCAAAAAACTTGTGGTCGCTGACCGCATCAGTGCGGCAGTCGGCATACTGATGGAGGATCCAGATTACTATACTGGCGCTTTCGTTCTTATCGGAATGTTGTTTTATGCCGTACAGCTATATGCCGATTTTACAGGCGGCATAGACATAACGATCGGCATCGCGCAGGTGTTTGGGATCCATCTGGAAGAAAACTTCATCCGGCCGTTCTTCTCTAAAAATATCGCAGAATATTGGAGGAGATGGCACATCACGATGGGCACCTGGTTCCGGGATTATGTGTTTTATCCCTTCAGCATCAGCCGGCCGCTGAAAACCATTACCTCCTTCTGTAAAAGAAAATTCGGGATGTCTGTGGCAAAGCGGGCTGCCGTTTACATATCGACCATGATCGTTTGGCTGGCTACCGGTATCTGGCACGGGGCAGACTGGCATTTCGTGGCATGGGGACTGACTAATGGCATGATCATCCTGATCTCCGGCGAGCTTTCCCCCCTGTACGAACGGTTCCACACCCGCTTCCCCCGTTTGGAAAGGAGCGCATTTTACCGGGCATTTCAGGTGCTCCGTACGTTTTTACTCATGAGCTGTATCCGTCTATTTGATAATTACGGCAGTGTGCGGACATCCATCCGCCAGTTTATCCATATGTTTACCCGTTTTGACATCGACGCTGTAACAAAACAGGAATTACTGGACCTCGGACTCACCGTATCCGATTATGCCATATTGGGCCTCGGCGTGCTTACGATGTTTTCCGTCAGTATGGCGGGACGGAACGGACGCGCGCGTGAAAAGGTGGCAAAATGGCCTTATGCGCTGAAATTTACCGCTTATTTGCTCTTACTATTTGCCGTACTCCTGCTCGGGAACTACGGCATCGGATTTGACGCAAAGCAGTTTATCTATAATCAATTTTAGGAGAACGTATGAATCAATGGAAAAAGGCTGCCGCTGCCATACTGTCCGCAGGCACGATCCTGATCCTATTCCTGGCACTGCAGCGGCTCGTAGAACCAAAATATGCCGAGGACATTTTGGAGGGAAATTTCACCTCCGAGTATTATGACGAGACGACCTCGCACGATGTACTTTTCATCGGTGACTGTGAGGTATACGAAAACTTTGACCCAATCTATCTGTGGAAACACTTCGGCATCACGAGTTATATCCGGGGAAACGCCCAGCAGCTCGCGTGGCATTCATACTTTATGCTGGAAGATACGCTGCGATATGAAACGCCGAAAGCAGTCATATACAACGTTCAGGCACTGACACACGCCGAACCCCAGCGCGAGGAATATAACCGCATGGCGCTCGATGGGATGAAATGGTCAAAAACAAAAATCGACGCCATACAGGCATCCATGTGTAACGGCGAGCACATGCTGGATTACGTCTTTCCGCTACTTCGCTATCACCAGCGGATCCTGGATTTATCCAAAAGTGACCTGACTTATTATTGGAAGGCGAGAAAAGTTACCCATAACGGTTATTATATGCGGATCGATGTGCTCCCGGTCAGTGAGTCTGATACAGCCGATCCAACATGGCTTCTCGGAACAAGCGATGCAGAGCTTGCACAAGAAGAGGAAGGATCCGACGATATCATTGATGATCCGTGGGGCGACATTGAGGGAGCAGACGAGGAAGAGGAGGGCCGTTACGATACAAATGTACCGGTCATCGACGATCCGAAAGAAGGGGAGCCTTTTGGCAGCTACCCGCTCGCATATCTCGATAAGATCCGTACCCTCTGCGAAGAAAAAGGCATCCAGCTTATTCTTATAAAAGCTCCGAGCCTTGCGCCGCAGTGGTATCCGTCTGACAACGAACAGGTAACCGCATACGCAGCAAAACATCACCTTCCCTACTTGAACTTTTATGAACTTTTGGAAGAAACCGGCATCGACTACGAGACAGATACGTATGACGGCGGACTCCATATGAACCTGAGCGGGGCAGATAAACTATCCGCGTATTTAGGACAAGTATTAGCCGGTCAATATGGTATCCCGGATCATCGAAACGATTCAGAACTTGCTGCTGCCTATGAGAAAAAAATCTCTTTTTACGAGGAGATGAAAAAAGCGCAGCAGGAAGAATTGGATAGATATGGAGAAATCAAAAATTATTAGGAGGAAAAAGCAATGAAATCAATATCACACGCAGGAAGAGGAATCGCAGTTTTGTTTGTGCTCATTCTTACTTTTGGGATGATCCACACTCCCATTCAGGCGAAATCAAAAGGCTATGTATTCAAATACAAAAAAGCAAGTGTCACGATGCACAGCAAAGCAAAGAAGCTTATAAAAAAAGCCGGAAAACCATTAGCAACAAAAGTGAAAAAGAGCTGTGCCTACAAAGGAAAAGACCGCACTTACAAATACAAAGACTTTATCCTTTACACATACTCCCATACCGAAGACGGGGACGAATTCGTCAATGGAATCACATTCCTGACATCTAATGTCTCCACGCCTCAAGGGATAAAGATCGGGAGCACCTTAGATCAGATGATCAAAAAATACGGCAAAGTAAAAGATAAATTCGGTGTGTACACATACAAAAAAGGAAAGACCAAGCTCCAGATCGAAGTAACGGACGATGTTGTCTCTAATATCCGCTATATCCCGACAAAAGCATGATCTGGAACTAATATTGATAACGCGACAATATGAACAGAAATGAGGATTTGTATGAAAAAAGTGTACCGCATTTGTATACTAACCCTGCTTTTCATGCTGGCGGGCGGGAGCATTTCTTTTAAAGATCATATGGCTTTGGCGGCATCGAAAAAAAAGGCCGCCAAACCCCATTTAACGGTCCCTCTTTCCAAAGTATCCCTAGAGGGAGCCAGACTCCAGCGTGACGCAAATGGACGCATGATATATACTGCGTCTGTCCGAAACCGTGCGAAAAAAGGAACGATCAAAAAAATCGAATACATCTATTCCGCAATGGTAAAACAGTCTTCTCCCGCCGTGGAAACGGGAGATATAGCCATTTCTACAAAACGAAAGACCGTGAAATTGACAGCAAAACAAGTCAAGCCGGGAAAAGTATCGAAACCTGTTAGCTGCAGCGGCGACGAATCGGGACGCCTTTCTGCCATGAAACTGAAAAAAATCCGTCTGTATGCCGGAACTGCGATGTATACCTATAACATGGAGACAAAAAAGGGACGGATCCGCTGGGGTACCAAAGATAAGAAACCCCCTGTCATCAGCGGATGGACTGGGAAAAACAGTTTTTGCGGGAAAGAGCCTTTTCTGACCTGCTATTCTGACTGGAAAGACCGTTTTGATTTCACGAAATATGTCTCGGCTTCTGACAAGCGGGACGGCCGTGTCAAAGTAAAAGTGGATACGAGCCGGATCAATTGGGAAAAAGACGGCATATATAAAGTAAAATATACGGCTGTGGACAAGGCGGGAAATAAGGCATCCGCCTGGGCAAAGATCCAGGTTTTTGTCGCAGGTACCGCGGAACAGATTGCTGACAGCGCTCTGGCTTCCATCACAGAAAAGAACTGGTTGGATGAAAAAAAGTGCCGGGCAATCTACCAGTACGTTCAAAAACACTGCACTTACGTGGGTACTGGTTCCCATTCTAACTGGCGGGCAGCGGCAGTAAAAGGTCTGCGGTATCAGTCCGGTGACTGCTATACTTACTATTCGATGGCGAAGCTCCTCTTAACAAGAGCTGGGATCCCGAACATTACCGTAACGAGGTATCCTTCGTATGACGGCTACCGGCATTGGTGGAATTTAACCTGGGTAAAAAACGGCTGGTATCATATCGACACCACTCCACGGCCAAATCGTCCTAATTTCTGCCTGATGACCGATGCACAGCTTCAACATTTTTCCAGCGGCAGTACCTTTCGCTATCAAACGAAACAATATCCAAAACGCGCGACAAAGAAAATCAGTAAAGATCCGCAGAAAAAGGAGTGATCTGCCTTGAAAGCAGTAGGCGTAATAGGCGGTTTAGGGCCAATGGCGACGATCTACTATTTGGAACAGGTTACAAAAATGACCGATGCCAAAAAAGATCAGGAGCACTTAAAGATTTTGATGGAGAGCATTCCCGACACACCTGACCGGACTCGCTATATATTAGAAAAAAAAGGAACTAGTCCCCTGCCCTCCCTGATCAAGGCCGGACAGGAACTGACCCGGTTGGGAGCCGCCTTTCTCGCGATTCCTTGCGTCACTGCGCATTACTTTTATGAGCCGCTCTGTGAAGCGCTGCAGATCCCAGTCCTCTCACTCTGTGAGGACACCGCTATTGAAATGTCCGCAAGGAATATCAAACGAGCAGGTATACTAGCTACCGAGGGAACGATACAAAGCCGGCTTTTAGAACAGGTATTTGAGAAATACGGAATCGAGTCTATTTATCCAGACCCCGGCACACAGCAGCTCGTTATGGAAATCATTTATGGCAAGATCAAAAAAGGTTCGTTCCCTGACAGGGAGGATATTCAGAATGTAAGCCATTTCCTGCTCGAGCGGGGCGCGCAGAAAATAGTTCTCGGATGCACGGAATTATCCCTCTTAAAAAGAAAATATCCCTTGGATGCCCTTTATGTGGATATGATCGAAATCCTCGCCCAAAAAACCGTTATTTTCAGCGGAGCACCATTAAAAGAAGCCTATAAAAATATCATTCAATAAAAAGGAGAAATAAAAGTGAAAATCATCAAACCAAGCATAGAAATCATCGACATGGACAGCTACGAGTCCATATTAAAAAAAATAGAAAAGATCGGCCGTGTTTGTTATAAAAGCGAGGAGAGGATCACAGAGGACTCCGCCAAAAAATTTATCCGCAACCTTTTAACGAGACAGCATGAGTCCGTTATCGAGCATGAAAGCGTAACGGTCCGCATGATCTGCGACCGGGGAGTCACACACGAGATCGTGCGCCACCGGATCGCAAGCTATAGCCAGGAGAGTACGCGCTACTGCAACTATGCCGGAGACAAATTTGATAATCAGATCACCGTCATCGATCTTGCCAGCGGTTTTTCATATGATCTTTCCAATGAAAATGACAAGGCCAAATACGAGGTCTGGACAACTGCCATGCAGCAGGCAGAACAGGCTTATTTCCGAATGCTGGAGCTTGGCGCCACCCCACAGGAGGCGCGCGCCGTACTCCCAAATTCGCTCAAGACGGAAATCGTCGTAACGATGAACCTCCGTTCCTGGCGGAATTTCTTCCGTCTCCGTGTGGATTCCCATGCGCATCCGCAAATGCGTGAAGTGGCTCAGATCCTGTACAAAGAATTTGCGGAAAAACTTCCCGTATTCGTATCCGGTTTGGAGATCAGCTGACATTTACTGCGGCCTATATGAGTCCATATAGCGGTTTAGGACATCAAAGGGAGCAGGGCCGATGGAAAGAACAAATGTATGAAATGCCATTTCCGAAAATTCCTGTCCCCAGTTTTCCTGAGCCGCTTTTTTTAACTTCATAAATTCCATGTACCCGATCGTATATTTCAGATACGAACCCGGTTCATCAATAATATTCGTATACAATGAATGAACCGTTTCCTCATCATACGTGCCATGTTCATTTAAAAACGCGGACACGTCATCCTGCCCCCATCCGTAATAATGGATTCCAATATCGCAAATGCCATAAATACAGAGCGACACGATCATATTATTGCGCAATATCCCGATCTCATCTTTGGAGTAGCCCAGGTATTTATATGAATACAGTTCGGCATACGTCGCCCACCCTTCCGTATATCCGCTGAAATTCAGGGCATACGAAAGCAATGGGCCGTTCTGTTGACGGAAATATACATTTTGGTACAAATGCCCTGGATATCCTTCATGGGCAAGCGTCGTAGACAGATCGGCGCCGGCAAAACGGCTGCTGTTATTGATATAGATCGCATTTTCCGTGAACGCATCCAGCGGAGGCGTGAGATAAAAGGCAGGGCTCAGAAAATCTTCTAACGATTTATCCACATAAGAAACGGTAACGTTCACATCCGATACTTTCGGAAAATCCCGTTCTATCGCTTTTGATAAGTTAGCCAGTTGTTCTTCTGGCGTCAGCACCCTGCCATTTTCCGTGTTAGCGGTCTTCGTACTGAGTCCGCTAAACAGTGCCGGATCTTTTTTCGCATAGGATAAAAGCGTCTCTTTTGACTTCTCCAGCCTTTGATTCAGCTCTTCATAATACGTTTCCACATCTGTGGAAGATCCCGTCTCCGACGCAAAAAGGTATTTGTAGTACGCCTTCCCATTATCATACGACGAAAGCGATCCTGCGTCTCCTGCTTTTTGACAAAAGAAATTTAAACCATCGATCAGTTTCTGATAAGCTGGGAGAATGCCTGATGAGATCAATTCCTTATTTTTCTTCTGGTAAGCCTTTCGGGTATTTTTGTCCAAAAAGCTACATGACTTGATACGGCTTTTAAATGATTTCTGTAAAATCTGACCGCCGTTATTCTGCAGAAAAGAAAAGCACTGGCTGACAACATTGTCGATCGTCGACCGACAGGGAAGCATATTATGCTGCGACTGCTTCTCATAAAAAGCTAAAACAGAATCAAAATATGCTGGTATGCTGGACAGCAGGGAAAAATAATTTTCGATATCGCTCACAGAATCAAAATGATACTCAGCCAGTAACACGGGGAGCTGCGCCTGCAGTCCGGTAACAGGAGAAACCGGCCTCGAAAAAAACAAAAACGGCTGTCCTTCGATATTTTTTTGTAATGTATAGGTAAGGGAATCATAAAGGATCTGCTGTGGCAGCGTAAGATCCTGCTGATCAATGTCTTCCAGTACATGCAGCAGATTTTCTGTCTCCGGCAGTGACTGCTCCATTTCCTCTGTAGAAATCGGTTCAAAACCACCTGCAATTGGTTCTATACCATAGTTTTCGGGATTTGATAATGTGTAATTCAGGGATAATGCGTCCGAAGAAACACTCTCACGGAAAATTGTATCCGTCAGTTTTGCAAATGCTTTACTATCTGACGTTTGAGATACGACATCCCCGCTCGGCGTACTGCCAGAAGAACATGCCTGCAATAGCAGACACAACGACAGAAGGACAGAGAGGCAGAACCGTCTGCACTCTTTACCATATTTGAAAAAATTCATGTAATTTACCCCATAAAAAGAGTAATTACTATAATTATATCGGGCGAGACAAAACTTATTCTAGATTCCTCAATCTTTCTATGTTATAATGATTATCGGCATATGACGGAAACAGCAAGAGAACCGTCAAAAACATGCAGACTAAAGGAAAGGATGAGATTCAAATGAGAATTGCAGTAACATATGAAAACGGCTCCGTTTTTCAGCATTTTGGTCATACAGAACAATTCAAGCTTTACGATGTCGAAAACGGAGAAATTACAAAGACACAGATCATCGAAACAAATGGCCAGGGACATGGCGCTCTGTCCGTTCTTCTTGCACAGGAAGGAACGAATATACTCCTTTGCGGCGGGATCGGAGGCGGCGCTCAGACGGCTCTTTCTGAGGCGGGAATCCAGCTATATGGAGGCATAACCGGACCGGCAGACGAAGCGGTAAACGCATTTTTGGCCGGAAAATTAGATTACAACCCAGATGTCCACTGCTCCCATCATGAACACGAGCATTCCTGCGGAGAGCATCATTGCGGAGAGGACAAACATGGCTGTGCCGGAAATGAAGGCGGATGTAAATAGCCGATAGCTGCTAAAAAATAATATCGTGTATAGTAAAAAGGAAGTACCCTCTTCGGTACTTCCTCTACATTTTAACAATGAGGCATCGGGGACTCGAACCCCGGACAACTTGATTAAAAGTCAAGTGCTCTACCACCTGAGCTAATGCCCCATCAGATTGTCCTATTTTCATATAAGACAGC
>CAJTTQ010000033.1 GCA_910579145.1 uncultured Eubacterium sp. | reverse complement strand
CTTTTTTCTGGATTTCTGAAAAATTTCTGAAGAAATGAGATAACTGCTGATTGTTCTGGCTTAAATTCACCACGACCAAATCTGCTTCTTTTAAGATTTTCCTTGAACTTTCGAGAGTGGAGGAAGATATGTCCACACACACGGTAGGATATACTTGTTCCAGCATATCCAACACATCCCCGGCATGCCTTTTCAGCCGGTATTCCATCAGGTCCTGGTTCATCCCGCCAGCCGGCAGATAAAACACCCTCTGGTCAAATACCGAAAGACATGTACGGTATACCATTCCCGTATTGACCATATCTCCCATATCACAATAACTTAAAATCCTCCCCAACCCATTTTCTACAAAATATGAATTTTTCTCCTGTAATCTGTCATAGGAATTTGGATTTAGAAATGTACTGCCAAGATTGTTGATATTTGCATGATTTTCGAATAGTACCATCTCTGATGTATGGTACATCGCTGATACGATGCTGATACAGGACAGATTTCCTGTAACGCCTGTCTTTCCCGGTGAATTGCTCCAAAAAGCAATTTTCAATGTACTGCTTCCCCCTCCTTATTTTTTTGGTGGAATGCAGTTATCATACCATCCTTTTGTGGATTTGTAAATTGGCACAAATCCACAAAAGTTACATCCTGTTTTTATAACCTTTTACATAAATCAAAGTTTTTCCTTTTTGGCGCGCTCTCTTCTCTCACCGATTTTCAGCGGTTTGCTGAGTCCTACATATTTTTTCGTCGTGATAAGATGATACAGGAAAAAAAGTGTGGCCAGGCCAAGCACGACCTGATACCAACGTTTCACGCCAAAATGCCCCACAAATGTGAGGAACGCCATGTATACCCGGCAGAGTACCGTGATCCACCACCCAAACAGCATCCGGGTATTCGTCGCCTGGTTCACAAGGGCATCGGTCGCGCCCGCCGTACAATAAATGACGAGATATTCCATGATAAGTTCACACGCGATCTGAAGAAAATAGCAGGACAGGATCCAGATCACCAGTTCCGGTCCCTGTTCGATAAAACCGCTTACCCGTAAAAGTACCGAAAGAACTGCTGTCGCCAGAATAAACGGAATGCTAAACAAAAACTGCCTGTTATATTTGACAAGCATACAGACGCCGATCAGGATAAGCAGGCATCCGATGAAATCCGGCAGATAATCCACCCGCACTTCATGTCCCAAAATATTTTCTGTCGTGTACAGACGTATGGATTCGCTCAGCTCAAATTTCCCCACCGCTCCCTCTACGTGAAATGCCGGATACAAAATACCGAACTGCCCGTGAATATCAATTCCCGTTAATAGCATTCCGATCGCAATGAATATAACAGCCATTCGATCCCTCCTCTCTTAGTATGATGTCATGAACACCATATCTGTAGTTACTTATCGGAAAAAAGAAGCCGCCCCTTCTCCGAGCGCATGATCAGTTTCTCAACAATAACGATACTAATGACAGCAAACACACTTCCAAACACGGCGCCGGCCGCAATATCCGTCGGATAATGGACAAAAAAATACATCCGAGACGCCGCGATGATAACAGCTAGTAAAAACGCAGCCATCCCATACCTTTTATTCCAGTATGTAATCGAAACAGCCGCCGCAAACGAAGAAAACGTGTGCCCCGACGGAAACGAAAAATCGGTTGGTATGGAAATGAGCATCTCCACCTCAGGATGGCGCCAGCAGGGCCGCGGGCGCGCGACCGCATACTTTAATAAGCCATTCCCAAAAATCAGGCAGAGAAGCAGGGACAAGATCACGATGACACCATATTTTCTTTTATCTTTTTGTACCAAAAGGGCGATGCCTGCGGCAATCCACACCGCCCCGCCCTCGCCGATCCACGTAAAAAACTGGAACAGCAATGTCAGAACACTGCTGTGGATCTGCTGAAATGACTCCAAAATCCCATAATCGAATGCTTCAATCACCTTGTAACACTGCCCTTTCCCGATCAGGAAACCACCTGGATACGAATAACCGCTTTCCGGCTTCCCTTCTTCGCGTACACTTTTACTGTTCCCTTTTTCCTGGCTCTCACGACACCGCTCTTGGATACCGTGGCGATCTTCCGGTTCGACGACTTCCATGTCACGCTCTGGCCTAAGCGAAACGGCCATACGGACGCCGTCAGCTTCACGCGCTGTCCCCGTTTCATCTTGCGCCCCGAAGCCGCTTTGATCTTTACGGTGGAAATACGCGAGAGCATATTCTTCACCTCTTTTTGGCACGCTTTTTTATAGAGACTTTCATAACTGAAAAGCGAGTATCCCGAAACGCCGGAACTCCTTCTCGTCTTGCTGATCTCACTGGCTACCACTTTGGAACTTCTTCCCCAGCCCAGATCGGAACTATCTTTCATCCCGCCCCGGTATAATCCTAATCCGATGTACATTTCCACCCCCGCTGTGTTTAACTGCTTCCACTGGCGCAGCCGCTGGTCAAACAGCTTGGTCTTCTTTCCACCGAGCATATAAACATTGGACCAGTAAATCTGCGGAATGATATAATCCACATAACCAGGTTCACTCATCCACGTTTTCACATCCGCGCCGATCGACTCACAGTACTCGACATTTCCCGCTGGACTGATGCCAAACGAAAGTGTGTCTGATTTCTGCTTTACCGTATCATAGACGGTGCGCACCATCGCATTCGTGTACGACATCTTCTTTTTCGCGGACAGCGATGAATATTTGGAATACTGTTTATGGCCCTTTGACGGATAAAAATAATCATCAAAGTGGATGCCATCCACGCCATAATTGTCGATGACTTCCCGAACCGCCAAAAGAATACGGCTCGTTGTGGATTTTTCCGACGGATCATATATTTTTTTCTGCGTGATCCGGTACGGATTCATCCACGCGTGAAATGACAATTTGTACTTATGCGCTGCCTCGATCAGAATGGCAAGCGGATCGTACGCCGGCGTATCGTCGCCCATATACGAACTGAAATCAAAATTATCTGACGGCCAGATGGCATCATCAAAGGCCCTCACATGAAAATAAACCGTATTACACCCGTTGTCACGGATATTGCGAAACATCTGATCCGCATTCCGCCGAAATTCTTCTTCGCCCTTATTTTTCAGTCCCGCTCCTTCGTATTCATAAAAGGAAACCCAGACCGCACGGACCTCTTTCGCGTATCCGGTACCGGCACTGACCATAACGGCGCTCATCCCACAAAACAATACTGCCCCCAAAAGCAGGAGACGGATAAAAGTACGTTTTCTGCCTTCCATTTTTCTCCCTCGTTTCTATAAATAAGAATTATGATTGTTGTTTCATCCCATTATTATACATGAAAAATCCACAAACATATGGCAAACTCTTTTATCCGAGCAGACCGGTACTAAAATACCTCTCCATCCGGTCTGCCAGCACGGTCGCGATCCGCTGTCCATTTCCATACTTCTGGGCCATCTTCCGGCACGCCCACACATTGGCCCCGGAAGAAGTGCCGCACAAAAGTCCCTGTACGGAGGCAAGTTCCCTCGCCGTATTTACCGCGTCCTCATCCGTCACTTCCACAATATCATCGATCAGGGAGGTGTCCAAAACTTCCGGCACAAATCCGTCACCGATCCCCTGTATGCTGTGAAGCCCCGGCTCATGTCCAAGCAGCGCGGAAACATTTTTCGGCTCCACGGCAACGATCCGGACAGCCGGATTCTTTTCCTTTAAATATCTGCCGATCCCCTGCAGCGTCCCGCCGCTTCCGAGACCGGACACAAAAACATCAACATTTCCTTCCATCTGCTCAAATAGTTCTACAGCCGTCGTCTTATAATGGATCCCCGGATTGTTCGGATTCGTAAACTGCTGCGGCAGAAAGCAATTTCCCAGCTCCCCAGCTAACTCCTCCGCCCTCCTGACCGAGCCGTCGATACTCTCTTCCGGCGGTGTCAGTTCCAGTTCCGCTCCGAGCGCGCGGATGATCTTTTTGCGCTCCTCACTCATGTTCTCCGGCATCACGATAATGACGCGGTATCCTTTCCTCACGCCGACAAATGCGAGGCCGATCCCCGTATTGCCGCTCGTCGGTTCTACGATCGTCATGCCTGGTTTCAATAAACCGTCTTTTTCTGCCTGCTCCACCATATTTTTTGCCACGCGGTCTTTTATGCTGCCGCCCGGATTTAAAAATTCCGCCTTCGCGTAGATCGGCAGTCCCGTCATTTTTTCCAAGCTGACTAACGGCGTGTGACCGATCAGATCAATTACATCTTTTACCATTGTTACCTCCCGCATCATAGCATTTATTCTTTTAAATTTTTGATATAGCGAAATGTCTCCTTCTCTCCCTTTTCCTTCAGCATCGTCAGAAGACTCTCGATCAGTTCTGACGTCTCCGGGTGAATCATACGGCAGTATTTTCCTTTTTGGAAATAAGCGAGCGGCATATCCTCCGTATAGTCACTGCCACTATATATTTTACTGGCCGCCACCCGGTCACAGAACATCTCTTTTACATATCGGAGCGGCATTTTTACAGGCTCTTTCAGTCGTGTCTGCGGATTGTAGTCCTGCCAGTACTCGAAATGATGGCGGTTCCTGCCCTGGTGGTGGAGCCACGCCTTTGAGTAGCCATTCGTCTCCCTCTCTTTGGCATTCGGACTGCGCTCTCCCTGATAATACTTTGCCCCGGGGATAAATTCAGTAGGCGTATATTTCGACAGGTCATGACGGAGACCCTGCCAAAGGATCCCCGCATGAAAACAATGCTTTATCACCTGATGACGATGTTTCGTAATCGTACGAAAATGCTTCCACGGCTGCATATACTCCTCCTTTTTCTTTCCAAACACAGGGTTTGTCATTACTCGATATGGAACTGCCCGATCAGCTGGTTCAGCGTCCTCGCCTGATCTGACAATTCTTTTGAAACCGACGCGCTTTCTTCCGCAGCGTCCGAATTCGTCTGAATGACCTTCGAAATTTCTTTGATGCCCATTTCCACCGAGGCGATCATTTCCGACTGCTGGACGCTGGCCGACACGATCTCATCCATGAGTACTTTGATCGACTGGATACACTCATTGATGACCTGCATGGAAGAAATGGCGTGATTCGTGGACTCGGTTCCCGATTTGGAAGCCTCCATCGAACTTCCGATCAACACAACGGTATTCTGAGCCGCATCTCCAGACTTAGAAGCGAGGTTGCGAACCTCTTCCGCGACGACCGAAAATCCCTTGCCCGCAGAACCGGCGTGCGCTGCCTCGACAGCGGCGTTGAGAGCCAGAATATTCGTCTGGAATGCAATTTCATCAATTGTTTTTATGATACTTCCGATCTTTGTGGAAGACTCATCTATATTTTTCGTCGCTTCTTTTAATTGCGCCATTTTCATATCCGTTTCGACGGCATACCCATTCGCCTTATCGACAAGTTTGCTTGCATCGGCGCAGCGCACGGCACTAGTCTGTAACTGCGACGTGATCTCTGTCACATTTGAGACAAGTCCATCTACCGACCGCGACTGTTCCACCGTCCCCTCCGACAGCGTCTGTACTCTTGTAGATACCTGATCTGCCTCCTCATCAACCCTGTTTGCGATAATTGAAATATCGCGCATGACTCCAGTAAGGTTCTTGCGGATCGTCTTGAGGCTTTCCGCCAATACCTTAAAATCGCCGATATAATAATTTTCGTTTTTGGTTACATCAACCGAGATATTCCCATTTGCCATCTCTCCCAGAATCCGCCCGATGTCGTCAATCGTTTTCCACAGGCAGTCACAGACATGATGAACGGTCTGCGCGATCAGGCCGATCTCATCCTTTCTGCCATAAAAAGCTTCCAGTTCCCGGTCGGCATGAAGATCCATATTACCCAGATTTCGGATGGCGCTCTCGACCGCCATCAGCTCCTTGCTCTCACGGTGCAGGATCAGAAGAGTTACAAGTATGATCACAGCTGCCACGCCCGCGCATAGGGAACCAACCACAAACCGCACCGTCCCGACCGCTTGGTAAACCTCGGAAGCGCTGTCCCGCACCATAAAAACCCAGTCACGATCTTTCAAATATTTATATACGACGAGCTGTTCCACGCCATTGTCATCCACATAAGAATATGTATTTGCCTCTGTGTTTGCATCCGTTCGCAGATTTCGGATGATTTCCAGGTATCCGGCATCTTCTGTCTCTGTATTTAGTAATGCCTCCTCCTCGTGATAAAGATACACGCCTGTCTTTGCATTTAAAAATACATATTCACTGTTCGGCAGCCCCTTTATGTCAAGATCGAGCAGTACATCCATTAAACGGCTCGCATACACACCGGCTCCTACATATCCGATACACTTGCCATCTTCAAAAATAGGGTAGTACATGGACAGGATCATGCTTCCCGTACCCGGGGATTTCATAATACCGAGATTTGTCAGTTTCTGCTCTTCCAGAATCGTTTCACGGAATGTCTGCAGCGAATCACCCGTACGGGTAGTCATGCCAACCGCATCGGGAGACGTATGTGTCAAGACATGTGTTTCCGGTGTCGCAATGTACAATCCCTCGAAGATCCCTTTTACCGCAGCGAAATCTTCCGTATACTTCTGAACTTTCTTTACCAGCTCGGGATCCCTCGGATTTTGAAGAAGCTCATGTACCTCACTGCCGAGGGCAAACGCAGTCATATACTCCTCTGCGGAAGTCACATAATCATTGATGATAGAAGCTCTGGATTCTACCGCATCCGTCATCTGATTTGTAATATCGCTGCTGACCATAGAAGCGGCATTATCGGATACGGTCCGCCAGAGAAGCAGCATACCAGCTAATGTGATCACGGTCGTTATAATACTAATTCGTGTTGCCAGTCTACGATTCGCAAGAAATTTCATGATGTTATTCCTCCATAAACTTTAATTGAACCATATTCTATTTTTTTCATATGAGTCTCGGATAATTCCGCTAGGACTTATTTTATCATAATTCATTTTATATTTCAATAAACAGAATGAAAACAGAGTTCTCCCTGCACAGAACTCTGTTTTCCTATATTCCGTATTCAATCATACTGGACAAAATAATCCTTTGACCAATCACTTATTTAGCGAAATCCTTTACTTTCGCATAGATACTATCTGCATCCAGGCCATATTTCTTCACAAGCTCCACGGCCGGCCCAGACTCGCCAAATGTATCATTGATACCGATCTTCATAACCTTCGTCGGGCATTTTTCGGAAAGGACGTCGCAAACAGCACTTCCCAGTCCACCGATCACGGAATGCTCTTCGACGGTAACGACTTTTCCTGTCTCCTTTGCGGCAGCCAGTACAAGTTCCTCATCGAGCGGCTTGATCGTATGGATGTTAATGACCTTCGCTTCTATGCCGTCTGCCGCAAGTTTATCCGCAGCAGCAAGGCACTCGGATACCGGGAGGCCGGTAGCGATGATCGTCACATCCCCTCCCTCACGCAGTACAACGCCCTTGCCGAGTTCAAATTTATAATCCGGTTTCTCATTGATCACCGGAACCGCAAGCCGTCCAAACCGCAGATAAACCGGCCCTTCATGCTCGATCGCCGCGCGTACAGCAGCCTTTGCTTCCACATCATCCGACGGGTTGATCACGACCATACCCGGAATCGTTCTCATCAGGGCAATATCCTCATTGCACTGATGGGTTGCCCCATCCTCACCAACCGAAATACCGGCATGTGTCGCGCCGATCTTTACGTTCAGTTTCGGATACGCGATCGAGTTACGAACCTGCTCAAAGGCACGTCCTGCCGCAAACATCGCAAATGAACTGGCAAACGGGATCTTTCCTGTCGCGGCAAGTCCGGCCGCAATGCCCATCATATTACACTCGGCAATACCGCAGTCAATATGCCGGTCAGGGAAAGCCTTTTTAAATACTCCTGTTTTTGTCGCCGCTGCCAGATCGGCATCCAGTACGACAAGATTCTCAAATTCTGCCCCCAGTTCTGCCAGGGCATTTCCATAACTCTCACGAGTTGCAATCTTCTTTACGTCACTCACAGGGATTCACCTACTTTCTCTAAATCTGCCATAGCCTGCGCGTACTGCTCATCATTCGGAGCCGCACCATGCCAGCTTGCCTGATTTTCCATAAAGGATACGCCTTTTCCTTTTACGCTTTTGGCGATAATAGCTGTCGGCTGTCCCTTTGTCGCTTTCGCTTCATCAAATGCCTTCTTCAACGCGTCAAAGTCATGCGCGTCCACATTGATCACATGGAAATTAAATGCCTTAAACTTCTCGTCGATCGGATACGGCGAACATACATCGGCAATGTCGCCGTCGATCTGAAGACCATTGTTGTCTACGATGGCTACGAAGTTGTCCAGCTTGCGGTGTCCGGCAAACATCGCCGCTTCCCAAACCTGTCCTTCCTGGATCTCGCCATCTCCGAGAAGGGTATACACACGGTAATCATCCCCGCTCAGTTTCGCTGACAACGCCATACCTACCGCAGCTGAAATCCCCTGTCCCAGGGAACCACTGGACATATCAACCCCCGGGATGTGTTTCTTATCCGGATGTCCCTGAAGATAAGAACCCGTATGACGAAGCTGCTTTAGATCCTCGACCGGGAAAAATCCACGGTTTGCCAAAACCGAATAATATCCCGGCGCCGTATGTCCCTTACTGAGCACAAAACGGTCACGATCCGGCTTCTGTGGGTTTTTCGGATCAATGTTCAATTCCTCAAAAAACAGATATGTATAAATGTCTGCCGCCGAAAGTGACCCGCCCGGATGCCCGGATTTCGCACTGTGCACAGCAGTAACGATACCTTTGCGAACTTCGTTAGCTGTCTTTTTAAGTTCTAACGTATTCATAATCTACCTCATTTCTGCATGTTATTTTCTAAACTTCTAAATTTTGGCTTTACTTCCCGAACACGGCTAAGCCGTGCTAGTCAAGTTCTCCTTACTAGATTACTCCCCAAACACGGCTAAAGCCGTGCTAGTCAGTTCTCCTTACTAGATTACTCCCCAAACACGGCTAAAGCCGTGCTAGTCAGTTCTCATTACTAGATTACTCCCCAAACACGGCTTTATAGTCCGCCTGGAACTTCGCGATACCCTGATCCGTCAGCGGATGTTTGGTCATCTGCTCGATGACACCATAAGGTACTGTGGCGATGTCTGCTCCGGCGAGCGCGCAATCCGTTACGTGGATCGGGTTACGCACGCTGGCTGCGATGATCTCCGTGTCAATGTCCGGGTAATTTGCGAAAATAGCGGAAATGCTCTCGATCAGGTCAATGCCCGGCTGTGAAACATCGTCCAGACGTCCGAGGAACGGAGAAACAAATGCCGCTCCTGCTTTTGCCGCTAAAAGAGCCTGGTTCGCACTGAAAATAAGAGTCACATTTACTTTGATGCCCTCTGCGCTCAGCGCCTTTGTCGCTTTCAGTCCCTCTACGGTCATCGGGATCTTTACAACCATATTGGGATGGATCTTTGCAATTTCTTTTCCCTCGGCGATCATTCCCGCAGCGTCTACGGTAGTAGCCTTTACTTCCCCGCTGATCGGGCCGTCAACGATCGAAGCGATCTCAGCGATCACCTGATTAAAGTCTCTTCCCTCTTTGGCAATCAGTGACGGGTTTGTCGTCACACCACAGATCACGCCCATGTCGTTTGCTTTTTTAATATCCTCTACATTTGCTGTGTCAATAAAGAATTTCATTTAAAATATCCTCCTATAAATTAATTTATATCATATGGTATTAAAAATGACCTAACACCACATAATGTCTTCTACCCGTGCGCAAGATCCGTTTACGCAACTGCTTCCTGCTCATCAACCAGCTTCTCGAACTCCTCCATCGGCATCGGTTTCGCGTAAAGATAACCCTGGCTGATATCACAGTGGATGAATTTGAGATAACTGGCCTGATCCTCGGTCTCAACGCCTTCACACACAACCATTTTGTCAAGTTCCTGAATCATTTCAACTGTCTTTCGGATAATAATGCGGCTCACATCGGATGTCTCCGTCTCGTCCAAAAATGTCTTATCAATCTTAATAATATCTACCGGCAGTTTTTTCAAAAGATTTAACGAGGAATAACCGGTTCCAAAGTCATCGATCGACCACTTGATCCCAATCCTCTTGAGTTCATCCATCATCTCCGCCATCTCGGACAACGAATCCGAAAAGATGCGCTCGGTCAATTCCAGCTCGATCAGATCGGGCGGCGTATGATAACTGTTCAGCACGCATGCCACATCGGTCGTATACGTCTCGCTGTCCAAAAGGACGCGCGACTGGTTAATGGAAATCGGCAGACAGCGCTTCCCGGCTTTTAACCGTCTTCGAAACATCGCGCACACCTGCTCCAGCATGTAAAAATCCAATTTTCGGATAAAACCATTTCTCTCAAAAAGCGGAATAAATTCATCGGGATAGATCATCGTGCCATCTTCTTTGATCCACCGCACAAGAGCCTCCGCTCCTACCATTTTATTCGTTTCCAGTTCATACTTTGGCTGCAAATATACTTTAAACTCTCCATTTTCCAAAGCTTTTCCCATATCCCGTTCAATTTCCTTGACGCGCTGGTACTTACCAAAATCCACAGGGTTAAAATAGGCCACGCTCACCGTACTGCTGCCATGCAGATTTTTCCTCGCGGAATCCGCAAGTTCCACCATGTCATCAATGCAGTCTGACCTCTCTTCAATGACCGACGCCCCGATGCCGAGCCGCGGACGCGCTTCAGGAAAACGCTCCAGCGCCAATCCATTAAACGAACGGCAGAATTCTTCGAGATCGTATTTTAGTTTTTCCTTGCTCGTAAAATCCACGAGCGCGATAAAATGATCTGCCGAACTGCGGCAATACAACCGCAGGCCAAAGTCAATCTTTGAAACAGCCTTTGCCAAGTCGTTCAACAAAATGTCAGCCCTTCCGGTCCCATATAAATTATTTACCCTTTCAAAATGAGTAATATCCGTATATAAAAGCGCAAATTTATCTGACTTTTCCTGATTCTCCAAAAACGCTGCAACACATCTTTTAAACGTATCTAAATTATACAATCCGGTCAAGGAATCATACACGAAATCACTCTCCATCTTGCATTGCTTTTCCTCTTTGCCCAATTCCTGCCTCCTATCTATCCCACTTATCGCACAATGAATTGATCTGATTCGTGAATTTAGCAACTTCTTTGTTACTCAGTCCCTCATTTTTCCGAATCACTGCCAACAAGCGCTCTCCGGCTGCCACAAGACGTCCAAATACATCCATCGCACGCCGTTTCGCAGACTCTTTCTTCTGAATTCGGATCGGGTCTGCCACATATGTATATTCTCCCCGGATTAAATCAAAAATGCTGCCGCTGTAAGGCGCGCTTGCCGAAATACCGTACTCGTCATGCAGGCATGCCGCAAAACTATCACACACCTGGTCATCCCCGTGTACGACAAATACTTTTTTCGGCGGCTGCTCGTCAAAGCCGCGCACCCATTCAATCAATCCCTTTTTATCCGCGTGACCGCTGATTCCAGATATTTTTACAATATCCGCTTTTACTTCTATCGTCTCACCGAACAGCTTCACGGTCGGCGCCCCTTCCAAAAGTGCCCTTCCGAGCGTTCCCCGCGACTGATAGCCGACGAAAACGATCGTACTTTCCTTTCGCCACAGATTATGCTTCAGATGATGGCGGATCCGTCCCGCCTCACACATCCCGGAAGCCGATATGATCACTTTCGGCCTCATATCAAAATTTATCGCCTTACTGTCGTCACTCGTGATCGACAGCTTTAGCCCAGGAAATCCAATGGGGTTTATACCTTTCCTCACAAGCTCCTTCGCTTCCTCGTCAAAGCAGCCCTCTACATTCTTTCCAAAAATGCTCGTAGCCCCTACCGCCAGCGGACTGTCCACATATACTTCAAACTCCGGATTCGTCTTCACAAGTCCCTCTTCTTTGATCTGGCGGATAAAATAGAGAAGCTCCTGCGTCCGTCCTACCGCAAAAGCAGGAATCACCACATTGCCGCCCTTTTCAAATGTACTCTCAATGACTTTTGCAATCTCACCGGCATAATCCGGCGTTTCCCCGTGCAGCCTGTCTCCATATGTAGACTCCATCACGACGTAATCCGCTTTTTTCGTGTAGATCGGATCCCTCAGGATCGGTTTGCTCCGGTTTCCCAGATCGCCAGAAAATACGATCGTACGCTTTTCTTCACCCTCTGTGGCAAATATCTCAATCGATGCGGAACCGAGAAGGTGCCCGACATCTGTAAACCGTATCGTTATCTCCTCACACAACCGGATCTTATGGCCGTATTCACAGGGGATCAGAAGATTGATCGCGCCGAGCGCGTCTTCCATCGTATAGAGCGGCACATAAACCTCTCCGCCGGAACGCTGCGCTTTCCGGTTCCTCCACTCTGCCTCGAACTGCTGGATATGGGCACTATCCCGCAGCATGATCGCGCTCAGGTCAACAGTCGCCCGCGTCGTATACACTTCTCCGCGGAATCCCCTCGCGTAAAGCATCGGCAAAAGTCCCGTATGGTCAATGTGGGCATGAGTCAGCAATATGTAATCGATCTCCGCCGCGTTAACCGGAATCTCCTGACTTTCAAACAGGTTCTGCCCCTGCTCCATCCCGATGTCCACACAAAGCCGTTTTCCGCCTATTTCCAAATAATGACAGCTCCCCGTAACCTCGTGGGCAGCGCCTAAAAACTCCAGCTTCATAGTACCCCTCCATTTATTTATAGTATATCCTATCGATAGTATTATTTCAACTTCTTTTTCAAAAATAAAACGTTTTTCAGTACTCCCTCGATTTCATGATCGAGTTCAGATCCATTGAGGTATCATAATATGACTCCTCGACATACTGGATCTTGTCAACGTCTTTTTCGTCTTCCAGATCCCGGATGACCTGCTCCACCATCGGACCTAACAGCGGATTACACTCAAAATCCGCATTGATCTCCCCCGCCATCATATGTTTGAACGATGCCCTGACCGCATCAAATGAAATGACGATGATCCCTCCCCCTGTGCCAAACGGCCGTCCCGCCTCCTTCATAGCATCAATGGCACCAAATGTCATATTATCATTTTCACTGACCACGACGTCGATCTTCTCATACGTATCCAGCAAATATTCCATGACCTCCTGCCCTTTCATCTGTGTAAAATCCCCCGACTGATAGTCGAGCATAACCCAGTTTTTCTGCTTTTTAAAAACATCGCGGAAACCCTTTGTTCGCCCGATCTGCGCCGAAGAATTCAATGTTCCCTGGAGCGTCACGATACGGATCCTCTCATTCTGGCGGTTCTGCTGCTGTAAATACTTTTTCAGCCACTCCCCGGCCATCTGCCCCTCTTTCCTAAAGTCACTGCCGATCCAGCATGTATACAGCCTCTCATCTTCCACCCGCACCGACCGGTCGGTCAAAAGAACCGGGATACCCGCCTCTTTCGCTTCTTTCAAAACAGCATCCCACCCTGTTTCCACGATGGGATCCAAAATAATATAGTCTACTTCCTGCAAAATAAAGTTACGGATCGCCTTGATCTGGTTCTCCTGCTTCTGCTGCGCGTCCTCGAACAACAGGTAATAACCATTTTCCGCAGTAAACGTCGATTTTAACGATTCGGTGTTCGCCAGACGGTAATCGGACTCGGAACCAACCTGGGAATAACCGATCACGATATAATCTTTCCCCTCCCTCTCGATCTCTTCTTCGATGACCGCATGATTTGGCACCTCTTCTTTCCCGGTACACCCGCCGATAAAGAAAAGCACTACAACTGCCAAAACAACCCTGACACATCTTTCCCGCATTTATCTCAACCCCCTTATACAGGTAATCTGCGCTTAAAAATCCCACGGATCCATTTCGTCCGTATAAACTATTTTAACATATTTATAACACAAAAGGAACCACTTCTTCCGAAGTGATTCCCTTTTCTTTTATAAAAATAACTACACTATTATTTTTTCTTTTTGGCCATGATAACACTCTGTATCACAAGGAACAGACAGAGCATGGCAGCAACGGTAATTCCCGTCCACCAGGCATCGTCAAATCCTGCTGACGAAACGATGTTCTGTATTGTACTGAGTGAGAGCACACCGAACAATGTACCGATGATGTTTCCAACACCTCCGGTCAGCATCGTACCGCCGATGATCGAAGAGGCGATGGCGTTCATTTCCATACCGGTCGCATGCGCCGGCGAACCAGAACCTACATACATGAAGAATACAAATCCTCCAATCCCCGCCAAAAGGCTGCAGAGTAAATGAGCGATAAATTTCGTTCTCCGCACATTGATACCGAGCATCAACGCGCTCTGCTGATTGCCGCCGACTGCATAGAAATTACGTCCCAGCTTCGTCCAACGGAGCAGGCAGAACAAAAGCGCCACGATAATAAGTGCGACAACCACTCCGATTTCAATGTAAGCATCGATATAATCCCCCCGCCGGTTTACACTTCCCAGTCCGGGCATGATGATATGTGTATCCTTCAGCGCGACAAACGCCTCATTTTCCACATTAAACGGCTCGGAATGAACAATCGTCGTCATACCACGGGCAAAGAACATACCAGCCAGTGTCACGATAAACGGCTGTATATCGAGATAGGCAACTAAAAATCCCTGTACCAGACCAAACGCAAGACCAATGCCCAGAGCAATCAGAATCGCTACAAACACATTTCCGCCGTGGAGATCGAGATATACGGCACAACACATGCTGACAAGCGCCGTAACACCGCCAACCGAAATATCGATCCCGCCTGTGATCATAACAAGGCTCATCCCGCAGGAGGCAATGATCAATGCCGCATTGGTACACAATATGTTCAAAAATGTCTGAGGTTTCAGGAAACCTTCTCCCTGAAACACGATGGCACCGATGTACATAACAAAAAATACGACGATCGTTATGATCAAAAGTAAATTCGTATCGGTTAGCGACCTCGCCCTATTGCGCTGTCCACCTAACGCCAAAGATTTTTTGGATGTAGACATATTATGCGACCTCCTTTCTGCCCTGTGATGATTTTAACTTCTTACCGATGGAAGAAAGTTTTTCTCTCACTGTCGGTGCGCTTAATACGACCAGGATAATGACAACGACTGCTTTATACGCTGGAAGCGCTGCTGTCTCTACCTCAAACTTATACAGTGTTGTCGTAAGGAACTGTATTACATAAGCACCGAGAATGGACGCCGTCATATTGAATTTACCACCGCTCAGGGCGTTGCCGCCGATCGCAACGGCAAGGATCGCATCCATCTCAATATCCTTCGCCACAACCGAGTAGTTGATCGTCGAAAAACGGCTTACTTTAATAAATCCAGCCACAGCCACACAAACACCGAGAATGATAAACGCGATCATTTTCAATACAGCCGGGTTCAAACCGTTCAATCTTGCTGAGCTGGCATTGATGCCGACCGACTGCGTGTAAAGACGCAGGTTCGTAAACTTGAGCACAAGCGCGATCACCAAAATACATGCAGCCGCGATGAACACGGTCGCCGGGATCGGTATGCCCGGGAAGAAGTTACCAAAATAACCGAATACCGGATCACTAATGATCGGAAGTTCGTTGTTATTGATCCATGCCGCGATCGAACGTCCTGCCGTAAACAGGATCAGCGTCGCTACCATCGGCTGGATCTTAAAGTATGCTACCAGCACACCGTTAAATGCGCCGCAGAGTATCGCAGCGACACAAGCGACCAAAAAAGCCACAATGATCGGTGCCTGAAGTTCATCCGGTCTCGAATTCGAACCACAGAGAACACGGAGCGTCACGCTTCCCGCAATCGCCATCGTAGCACCGACACTGATATCCTGTCCGCCGGAAGCTGCTGTCACCAGCGTCATTCCGATCGCCAGGATCGCCAGTTCAGAACCGTAGTCTAAAATCGTGATCAGGTATCCTGACAATACCGGATCTCCTGTACTGCTGTATCCCAATGTAATCGAAAAAAAGGAGGGATCCACGATCAAATTGAACAGGGCGAGCGCGATAAGTGCCAGGATCGGAATCATAATCTGCCGCCCAAATAAATTTTTCACCTTACTTTGCATTACTGTTCGCCACCTCCCGCAATCGTACTCATGATCTTATTCTGAGTCAAATCATCTCCTGAAAGTTCGCCTACCACCTTGCGGTCTCTCATGACAATGAGACGCGAACACGTACGGAGCATCTCATCCGTCTCAGAAGAAATAAACGTAATACTCATACCACCGGAAGCAAGCTTCAGCACCAACTTTTGGATATCCACTTTCGTTCCGACATCGATTCCTCGTGTCGGCTCATCCAGGATCAGATAATCTGGATGTGTGAGCAGCCAGCGGGCAACGATCACTTTCTGCTGGTTTCCGCCGGAAAGCGCCTTGATCGGCGTATCGGCCGAAGCAGTTTTAATGGCCAGCAGTTTGATGTATTCATCGGCAAGTTTGTTTGCCTCTTTCTTTGAATACGGTTTACAGAAGCCTTTTAGCACCTGTGAAGCAAGTATGATATTATCCCGCACGGAAAGATCTCCTACGATACCATCGAGTTTTCGATCCTCCGGAAGGTATGCGATACCATGCTTCATCGCATGGATCGGCTTCGAAATCTTTACCTGTTTTCCATTTATTTTCACCGTCCCGCCAAGCACTCTGTCAGCGCCAAAGATGGCCCGGACACACTCGCTCCTTCCCGAACCGAGCAGACCTGTAAATCCATTGACCTCACCTTTTTTGATATGGAAATCAAATGGCTTGATCCCCGCATTGCTGACAAGGTCTTTCGCGTCAATAACAGGCGCAGACCCATCATCTTCATATACTGCCTGATCTCCCTTGATGTCTGACATATCGTCCATTTCTTTGCCGAGCATTTTAGAAACCAGCTGTACACGCGGCAGATTCTCGATCTCATACTCACCGACAAGCTGTCCGTCGCGCAGAACCGTAATCTTGTCGCACACCTCGTACACCTGATCCAAAAAGTGTGTAACAAATATGATGCCAACTCCTTTTTCCCGCAAATCACGCATCAATCCGAACAGTTTCTGTACCTCGGAATCGTCGAGCGAAGACGTCGGCTCATCCAGAATCAGCACTTTACAGTCCATATCTACCGCACGGGCGATCGCTACCATCTGCTGAACGGCAAGAGAGCAGCTTCCAAGCTGCTGCGTCGCCTTTGCCGGTATGTCCAACGCTTTCAAAATCTTACTGGCATCCCGGTTCATCTTTCTCCAGTTCTGTCCCATGCCAGCTGTCCGGCCAATGTACATATTTTCCGCCACAGAAAGATTTGGACAAAGCGTAATCTCCTGGTAAACGGTACTGATACCGAGCCGCTGCGCATCCTGTGGTGAGTGGATCGCCACTGCTCCGTTATTCCCCTTCAGAAAAATATCACCTTCATCTTTTCCATAAACTCCGGTCAAAACTTTGATCAATGTCGATTTTCCTGCTCCATTCTCACCCATCAAAGCATGGATTTCACCTTCGCACAGTGTGAAATCCACATTTTGAAGCGCTCGTACTCCGGGGAAACTTTTGTATATGTTTCTCATTTCCAATACTGCATGCTCTTTCACTAGTGTGTTCACCCCCTAAAGATATTTCCAAAAAAGTGCGGTGTAAGCGTATGAATTCTCAGTTACGCCGCGCCGCACTTTAATGATTTCAAGCTTTAAGTACTACTTAGCAATGATTGTATCACAATCCTACTGCTTAGATTCCATACTTATCAATGTCTTCCTGAGTAATGTTTTCAGAATCGAAACCTTTTTCTTCGAGAATGATCTTCTTCTCAACCGTTTCGCCTGCCTCAAGTTTTTTGATTACGTCGTCAAGATAAGATCCCTGGAACGGATTACACTGTCCGTCATAGTTCCACTTCTTGTCACGAACGTTCTCAAGTGCGTACTTATTGCAGTCAAATCCCATAACGATTACGTCTTTACCAGGACCATGAGAGATATTAGCTTTGTCAAGTGCTGCTACAGCACCTTTTGCCATATCGTCGTTCTCTGCATAGATTACATTGAAAGTCTTCTTAGCGTCGATCACAGACTGTACAACCTGCTGTGCTTTCTCAGCGTTCCACTCAGCACCCTGCTGTGCAACAAGTGTCCACTTGTCGTCTCCATCAACCTGTTTCTGAAGAGCGCCTGTACGTCCACGCTGTGCGGCACTACCCATCTCACCCTGAATGTGGATGATCTCATACTTGTCGAGGTTCTGGCCTTTCAACCATTCAACAGCTGTCTCACCTTCTTTGTCCATGTCAGAAACGATACCTGATTCATAAAGGCTCTCATCTGCATCAACAATACGGTCATACAGGATTACTCTTACACCAGCATCTTTAGCTTCTTTCAATGTAGAATCCCAACCAGCAGTGTCAGCTGCGGAAAGAAGAAGATACTCAACACCATCCTGGATCATCTTCTTAGCAAAACCGATCTGCTCATCGTTCTTTTTGCTGTAAGAGAAGGATGCGTCATATCCATTTTCCTTCGTGAAGGTCTTTTTCAAGTCCTTGTCGTTAGCTGTACGGTAACCAGACTCATTCGGGTCGTTGTTGATAATACCAACCTTGATCATCTTACCGCTGGTGCTGTCATCGTCTCCACCTGTCGTGTCATCCTGTGACGAGTTCGCGCTATTGCTGCTCGAGTTGTTTGCATCATCTTTGCTTCCTGTATCACCACAGCCAGCAAGCATAAATGTCATCATTGCTACGCACAACAATACGCTAATGAGTTTTCTTTTCATTGAATAATTCCTCCTGTCTTTTTTTGCCTCTCGGCTATGTAAATAGCATACATGAAATTATTTCAAAAAAATACGGAATTACTTTGGGATTATGTATGTTTTTTTACTAAAAATACATTTCCCTGTTTAAAAAGTAAGATATTCTACTAAAAAAGTTTATTTTTTTACGACCGGTATTGTGACAGTCACTTCTGTCCATTCTCCGTAAACGCTGTTCAGTTCGATTCCGTACGCCGTTCCGTAATTCAGGCGGATCCTCTGCTCGACGTTAAAGAGACCGAATCCAGACGGGGTGTCAGAATCCTCGACTTCCCCCCGGATCAGTTTTCTCACATACGCAAGCCGCTCGGCAGTCAGTCCCTTACCATCATCATGGACGCGGAGAACAACCGTTTCTCCCATCTGCTCTCCTGAAACAGATATATGCCCGAGTCTTCTTTTATTTTTTAAGCCATGATACAGCGCATTTTCCACGAGCGGCTGCAGCGTCAGCTTTAAAATCTGACAGTCATACAGTTCCTCGGGAATCCGGATCTCGTACGAAAGGATATCGCGGTAGCGGAACTGCTGGATCTGAAGATAACTCTTGATATGCGTCTCCTCGTCCCGTATCGACACGTAGTCACGCCCCTTGCTGAGCGTAGTGCGGAAAAAATCAGAAAGTGATGTCACCATCCGGACAACCTGTTCCTTTTCGTCGGCTTCGGCAAGCCATATGATCGCGTCCAGCGTATTGTATAGGAAATGCGGGTTAATCTGTGCCTGGAGCAGTTTCAGCTCGGTCACCTTTAGATTCCGCTGTTCCATACGGATCCCTTCGATCAGTTCCCCGACGCGCTCCACCATTTGATTAAAACTCGCGCTGAGCAGCGCCAGTTCGTCGTCATTCTCTTCCTGAACGCGGACTCCAAAATCACCGCTTCCGGCCATTTTAGCCATCTCACAGAGCCGGTGTATCGGTTTGGTGATCTGTGTCATGATCCGCCGGCTGATGAGCAGCGCCGCCGCGATGATCCCCACGAGCATGATGCCCACGACCTGTAACGCCCGGTTCATATCAAGACGGATTCCCTCCCTTACCACTTCGAGGTCTGCCGCCTGGTAATAAATATATTTTTGGATCTGCTCCTGGATCAATTCTGTCAGAATACGGATATTGACATCCAGGCGCTCCATATTCTTTTCATAATATCCTGTCACGAGCGCGTCCTGCTCGATCTCGGACACACGGTCCTCAAGCGTGTCCAGACATTGCAGGATCCTCCCGAGCTGCGTCCGCGGATACTCCTGTTCCGTCTGATCGTGCAAATTCTGAAACGCCCCTCTCGCCTCATTGATCATCACATGGGAGCGCTCGGTATCGGCCAGTTCCCCGGCTCGTTCCGAATTCACCACGATAATGTACATAATATAGTCGATATCTTCCTTGAACTTAATGTTAAATTTATTCGCCACGGCAATATTTTCCCCGATCGCGTCATAGCGGTCCGAAAACCGGTACATCGTAAAGATCAGATATACGACCATGACGGCGAGCGGGACAAAGCATACGGCCAAAAGCATACGAAGGCGCCTTTTTAACGGAGATCTCTTTTTCACAAACCAGCCTCCCCTCTATATCTGCGACTTAAATTCCCTCGGAGTACAATGTTGTGTCTTCTTAAACAGGTAACTAAAATAATGGGAATCTTTATAACCGACCGCGTAAGCGACTTCCGATGTCTTCATCGAAGAACTGCGCAGAAGCTCTTTCGCCTTATCCATCCGGACGCGCGTTAAATATTCGATAAACGTCATCCCCATCTCCTGGCTGAACACCGTGCTGAAATAGTTCGGACTTAAATTGACGGTCGAGGCAACGGTGTTTAACGATATTTCCTCATTGTCAAAATTCTGCTCAATGTAACTCCTCGCCGCCTTTAAAAGCGAGCTATACGTGCCCTTGGAAACGGCCTCGCGCAGATCGATCGTCGTCTCGATCAGATGGATCAGGTACTTCTTCGTATGCTCCACCGTCATAAAGACACTTTCCATATCTTTAAAATCGCCGCACCTCGCCACAAATTCATCCGAATCATATCCGATCGACTCAAGCACGCTTACCGCCGTCAGATACGCGTCCATCGTCACATACTGCCGAAACAGCAGGGATTGTATATTTTTCTCCCCGAGACTCGCGAAATACTCATCCATAAACGAAGACGCCTGTCCCCGCAGTCCGGTCTTTAAAAAACCTTCTAATATTTTACGGTCCAGCTTGGCGATCTCCAGCGACCCAACATTTAACTCCGTATTCTCGGAAGCGTTTTCCGGCATATCTTCACTGCACACGATCTGATTCCACTCTTTGAGATAGCGGCACGCAAACACCCTCTCCGCCTCTGCTACTGATTCTTTTAACTCCCGGATCCGGGAAACGGGACGCCCGGCAGAGCCAAAATACTCCGTCTGCACCGGATAGGTGTCCAGTACATTTTTTATGCACGCTTCGACAGATTGTATCTTTTGTTCCATCTGCGCGGTGTCTTCCGCAAGACAGAGGATCATCCAGCTCTCCATACTGCGCCGGAACGAGTACAACCCACTTTGTTCTTCGATCGCCGCCTCGATCGCCGTCAGCATGTCCCCCCCCCTATCTTCCTGCGACGAGGATATGCCGGCCACCTCTAAAAGGATCGTATTATACAACTGGGCGCTTAAATCCATCGACAATGCCTTTGCCTGCGCCAGAATTTCCGTCACAGATAAACTTTGTGTTAAAATACGATTTAAGAATTCATCTTTTTGGTATTCCCTGTTTTCGAGCATGTCCGCTTCGTATTTGCGAAGCAGCTCTCTTTCCTGCCTCTCCTGCACGATGGCAGAGGTGACACCGCGCAGTACCTCTAACAATTTGCTGGACGATACCGGCTTTAAGAGATATTCCGCCACTCCGATCCGGATCGCCTCTTTCGCGTATTCAAATTCATCATATCCGCTCAGGATCAGTATTTTGATATCGGGAAGTTCCTGTTTTACGAGACGGCTTAGTTCCAGTCCGTCCATAAACGGCATCTTGATGTCCGTTATGAGAATGTCCGGCCGTTCTTTCAGGATCATCGGGTATGCCAGTTCCCCGTCGCCTGCCTCACCGACAAACTCATATCCCTCCTTCTCCCATTTGATACTGTTTTTGATTCCGTCGCGGATCACGATTTCATCTTCTACTAAAAATACCTTAACCATTTGCTCTTTCTTCGTCTCCTGCTTTCCAACATTTTTTTTATTTTTTTCGATATAGATATAGTATATCTCAACAAAAGTCAGGAAACAATCCTTTTTTTCAGGGAATTGATTTTGCGGTTGCATTCCCGCCGCATTTCCTATATTCTAAGATTACAAACCGAAACGGAGAGGAGGCGTGCTATTTTGGAATCCGTAGAAAATCTGGCCTTTCTGGACATTGACCATCTGCTGCCGAGCCCGCTGTGTCTCATGGATTTTGGCATTGAGCGCCGTGAAAATAAGAATTATGATTACGATAACAGCGACCGCGGCTATTATATCGGTTATTTATTTCAATTCACCCTGGGAGGCTGCGGCATGTTTGAAGCCGGGGGAACGCAGACCGTACTGGATAAAGGGAAGTGCTTTTTCCTGCCATTTCCACATAAAAGCCGTTACCACATCATCGAGAATGAGTACTGGAAATTTTGTTATGTGCATTTTCACGGGACGGTCGCCGATCAGTTTTACGAAGAGATCGTCAGAAAAGCAGGTGGAAACCTTTTTTCCCTCAGCAATACCGGGGAAACGGTTCCGTATTTATTAAAAGAGATCGAGTCCGTCCGCATGGGAAAAACGTATCAGCGCTATGAGGCCGGATCGTTCCTCTATCAGTTTTTGTGCAGCCTGCTCCGCGAAGTGGAAGAACAGACGATGCCCGCGAAAAACTGTGCCGTGCGGGGCCATGAGTGGCTGGAGAGGAATTTCACCTCCGACCGCTCCCTCTCCGAGATGTGCGAGGAACTCCATGTCTCGCTCTCCCATTTTTCCCGACAGTTCCGGGACGTATATGGGACCACCCCCATGAAATACCTGACACATCTCCGACTGGAGTTCTCCCGGCAGCTTCTTCTGAATACAACGCTCAACATACAGGAGATTTCCCGGCGCAGCGGTTTTGGAAACGGAAACTATTTTACAAAGGTGTTCCGCAAAGCGGTCGGGATGCCCCCGTCCCAATACCGCGCGCTTCACGGGATTTTACTTTAAACCTGTTACTTTACGGTGAGCCGGAGTACGGCGCGCTTTCCGTTGTACGTCTTTACCACAATGGACGTCGTCCCGGCTCTCAGCGCTTTTATGGTTCCGGAGCCATTTACCCTGTTCCTGTACCGTTCCTCCTCTCGCTATTTCTTTACGACCTTCATCCCTTTTCCCACCCTGTTTTTCAGGAGTTTCCGATAGACGCCGTATTTTGAAGCCGGCACTTTAATTTTGGCCCGTTTCCAGATTCCCGTAAACGCCTGTTTTCCAATCGTCCGAATCTGTTTGGCGCGTATGTCCACCTGTCTGGCTGTCTTCATATTCCGGAACGCTCCCGCTTCAATTTTTGTCACAACATAGCTTTTTCCCCGGATCGTAATGTTCTGGGGGATCACGATCTGTTTTCTGTTTTTCCTCACGCTCTTTACGACGGATACGGTCCGGGTCTTCGCAGACGATTTCAGAATCTTATACTGATACCCCTTCACCGTATATTTCTTTCCCTTTTTGGGCAATTCGTCACTGACTGGATCGGATTCATTTGGCTTGCTCGTCTCCTTCGGTCCGTTTCCCGCGGAAGGCGGCTGTGTGCCACACGCATTGGCGCCATTTTGCGCAGGGTCGGCAGGCGTTTCCCCTGGCCCGTCATCCAAAACAGATCCGATCAGGGCGGGGTATAACACAAACCGGTCAAAATTCGGCGTATGATTGGTCAGCACATGATAATCAATATTTTCCGGTATATGCTCGGTCTTGCCTGACTTTAGCACGCCGTTTGTCTGGATTTTTGAGTTGTCATTATATATTTTGATCGTGTTTTCGCCTTTGTTCAGTGTCAGCGTGACTACCTGGGGCTTGAACACGGCGTCGCTGTACGTATTGCGGAATACCGCCTTTTTCTTCTCTCCGTCGTTGACCTGGAAGATGGCGTACCGCTCTACCATCTGGAAATTATAGGAATGTTTCCCGAACAATTCCCCGTTTGACTGGTACACGACCAGCTTATACTCCCCGCTTTCCGGCACAGATACGTGGATCTGCATGTTGTTTTGGTCAGGGGCTTCTCCCAGATCCACAAACCGCGCCAATCCGGTCACTGTGAAATCAGCGTCCTCACTTGAAATGAGTTCCGCGCCGTTTGCCGCCTTGATGCCTTCCACGTAACTGCCGCCGGACGCGTACTGCGCTGTCGTTTCATTTGTCCCCAGCCCAGCTTCGCCGGAAAGCGTACAGTCCTCGGCTTCGATCTGAGCCACCGGCTCTTTCTCCCCGCTTCGCGCGGCGCTTATCGTCATGGAATCAAGGCCGATCTCCCCCACGGCGTCCACATCGATAATATTGACGCCTTTTTGCAGGAACACCGTTCTGGACGCGTCCGCCCACTGACCGTTTGACGCCGGGAGCGCCAGCTCGCAGCCAAGATGGTCCAGGTTGACCGCATCGTTTCCCACGTAGATCCTCGCTTTGGTCCGCGCCGCTGCCCGGTACGACAGATCCAGCTTATACATGCCGTCCTCCGGCACGACAGCCGTAAAGCGGAGTCCGCCGCCGGAAGGAACGTCTCTTTTGTGAAGATGTTCCACATAGGAGACCGCCCCGTCATGCGCGGTCGCGAGAAGCGTATCCGTTCTGCCCGACAGCATATTGAAATCCGCGAGTTCCGCCTCATATGTGTGGTGAAATTCCGTACTATCCTGTTCGGCCCCGGCGTATGTCAGATAGAGGCAGTCGATATTGCCCGACGACCTGCTTGCTGCCGTGCCCGACAGCTGTATGCGGTGGATCCCCTTTTCGAGCGGCACATAGGACGAATACATGCCCGCCATGCTGTTTCCCAGTGTATTGGGCAAAACAAGATCCTCCACATGCTCCCCATCTACGGAAAGGGTCATTTCCGCCGGATACGGATAATTTCTCGCCGGCGCCTGGGTATTGACGCCGTCCCCGGCGGCGTACACCATATCAAACTTATAATAGCCGTTTTCCGGGACATCGACCGTTACCGTCACGCTGTCGTCTGCCGTTTTGACGCCAGAGACGATTTTCTGAGCGGAACAGGGTACGCTGCTGTTCACTTTCCGTATGCTTGCCCGGCCGCCCAGCTCGCCGTCTTCCGCCTCGTACCTGTTCCGACAGGTTCCGGCTGACAGTCCGGCCGCCTCCGACTCTGCTGCCTTCGTCAGCGTCACACGGTAGGCGGATAATTCTTTTAAATTCTCAATCGGGATCGTGACCGTGCCGTCAATGACGGGAAGCGTGCCCGCCAACAGGACATGCGGCTCCTCTGCCACGCCGTGGAATCCGGTATAATCCGTCTCTTCCACACTTATGTGTATGCTTTCGGCTCCACGGAAGGTATCCGTTTCCGTCACGCCGGACAGGACGATCGTTCCCTCTCCGTCCTGTCCGCCAAAGACGATGTTGGCGCAGTTTTTATTCTCGTCCAGGGAAGCCGCACCATAAAACCGCGATTTTTCTGCTCCCTCTACCGTGACGGGAAGATAATTTCCCGACATATCGCCGTACCATTTGTACAGCCACCACGCGCCGTTTCCCTCATTGGCGTCCGCGGCGAGACCGTTCAGATTGTTGGACAGATGCCAGAACGGGAGACAGCCCGAGACGTTATATTCCTCCCAGAGGCCGATCCAGCACGCCAGTTTTCCCGGCGCGGAGCAATCGGTGAAATCGGCGTACTCGTTGATCACGATCTCGTGTTCCTCGAGGCCCAGTTCCTTCTCAAGATTCCGGTAATGACGCAGTTCCTCCACCATATCAAGCCAGAACCAGAACATGGCATTCCAGCCTTTGACCTGGTTCCCGTCGCCGTCGTGATAGGTTCCGATCCAGTTGCTGGACGGCTCATTGTACAGCACGTAACTGACGTCCTCCGCGATGCCGGCGTCGATACACGCCTGCGCTTCCATCCGCAGTATTTTCAAATACTGGTCCGTCCCGGTAAACTCGTACCCCCACAGCGCGTAGTAGTCGGGCACGTAAATCTGTAAGTTCTTTCCCCCGGCCTTCAAAAAAGTCTTTGCGGTGTCAAGCACATCCCCGTCCGGATGCTGCATGCCATACGGCGCTTTCTGCACAGCCGTGTTTGGCTTGAGCGGCGTAATGAGCGATGAGGTCGGAACCTCTTCGTCGGCGAGCCCGTACAGCCATCCCGATGCACCGTGCTTGAGCGGGCGGGTTCCCTCATCCATCCGTACCGTAAGCGTAGGGGCGGCCGATTCCGCCGCCTGTGCGGTCGTCTGGTCTGCCTGTGAGGGGAGAAACGGGATATTTACCGTTCCCGCGATCACAGCGGTTGACAGGAGCGCGGTAAGGATCCTGCGCTTTATTCGTTTTTTCATGATTGTTACCTCCATTCGCGTATGCCTCTTCGTCTGGTTTGCGTGTGCGCACAAATTTGATAGATGTTAGATGTATTTGTTTTTATTATACTACGGGAAATCGTGGGTTCAAGAGTACTTATTTGTTTGAAGGGGGTATTTTTTTGATGTGGATGTTATATCGGATGTTTCTGCATATAATAATCAAAATGCTCTTTTTTTCTTGACTAAGAGTATTTTTGTGATATAATGTCTTTATAGAAGATAGTAGCGCTGACTAACTATCGCAGTGTTGACACAATTGACTGTGTCGGCATGCAGCCAGTTGTGGAGCTAAACCTTGGGTTATGCGGTAACCTCAAACCGAATAGGTTCTTTTGAACTGAACGAAAACGCTTTACAAGGATCTTGCCAGTGCAGGATCCTTTACCTTTCCAAGGATGGTAATAATATGAATCTTTTACAGCAGGCTGCCAGGGCATGGAAAGAACTTTGCGAATACCGCTATGAATTTACTTATTGGATACAGGAAGAAATTATATTCTGTTAATCTCACCTTTTCCCTTGTCGACTTTCCACACCTCGCAGGATTTCAATATCTTAAAGATATTTCTCTCCCAAACTACAATTCGTCAAAAATTGCAGATCGTATACTGGAAGGAAAAATCAGATACGATAAGATAAAAACATCCTTTCAATATACAACTATGATAGAACCGCGTCTTGAAGCTTT
>CAJTTQ010000032.1:275-27569 GCA_910579145.1 uncultured Eubacterium sp. | reverse complement strand
GCTATAATTCTCTCCATCAATCCGCTTTGCATCATCCACAAATCTTTTAGGCACGCCTGCTACTTCCACCCAACAGATTACCTCTGTTCCAAAATCGTCACTGTGTTCCAATGCTTTGTAATTTAACATGCTTCTTCCCCCTTCATTTTCAAAAATAAAAGGACTAAACCGACAGCGAAACACCATGTTTCAATCAGTTGGTTTAGTCCTACCTGTTAAAATATTGGATTATCACTCCTCTGGGCTTGTCCCAAATTTACACAAAAATCAATACCGCATATCCACCGGGCGGGAGAATATCAGATATTTTTCCATATAAAATCAGAACAGCCTTAGTTCATGCACAACGTGTTAAATAAATGCAACAAACAGTTTTCAATTTGTAAAACGGGCCCTTCCTACGTCAAAATGACTATTTATTTTGCATTTCCTGTAGGACTAAATCAGCCGGAACCCCTTATATTTACTAGGTTCTCTCTGACTTGACAATATAATAACACGTTCCCCCGTGTCCACGATTCCCACTAAAATCCCCTGTCCGTACAAATCCAAATACGGCTGTCTCCGTATCTTGGCGACACCGGAAGCCTCCAGCGCCTCATCCGCCATCAGACCATAGACATGAGGGATCGTTCCGTATCCAAAACGGCCGATGCTCTCGCTATTGATCTTCTCCTCCTGCTTATATATGATTGCCCGGAAATTATCAACCTCCGTAATACAAAGAGGATTATACCGCTGTTCGATGACTTCGTTGCCACCGAACGCATTCACGATATAATCCAATACGTTTTCCGAATATATTGCTTCTCTGCATGTCATGATCCACATCCTCTTTCCCTGCCATTTCTATCAATATATTAGGAAAGAAGTCTGTCCTATGACTCTTTGCATTTCAAATGCTCCCCTTAATCATCCGAATATTTCGCCACAATGATCTCAAACGGTTTCCTTACTTCCGTAAACGCTTTAAGCAGCTTCGACGAAAAAACGCCGCTCTGTCCATTTACGATCATCTGGTAAGCTTTTTCCGTCTTGTAGGCCGCTTTGTAAACACGCCTCGACGTAAGCGCATCGTAAACATCGACCAGCGAAACGATCTGCGCCGCAATGCTGATCTCTTCCCCTTTTAACCCGTCAGGATAACCATTCCCGTCGTATTTTTCATGATGATGCCTTGCTATATCATAGGCATAGTCACAAAATTCTTCATTCTCCAGGTGGATCAGCTTTTCTATGATCTCTGCCCCCTTCGTTGTATGGGATTTGATAACTTCGTACTCATCCTCGTTCAATTTTCCAGCTTTCAATATAATATGATCCGGGATTACGATCTTACCAATGTCATGCAGGGATGACGCCCACCCTATGGTCTGTATTTTTTCTGCTGTTAGTTCATATTCTGGATACAGCTTCATCACGCTATTACCGAGACAAAGCGTAAATTCACGGACTCTTTTTATATGCTGTTCCGATTCCAGGTTACGGAATTCCACGATATTGCTCAGAGATTCGATCAGTATCCGGTTCATAGTCCGTTGCTTTTCCGCCAGCTGCTGCAGCATCTCATTTTGTTTTTTCAACTTCTGATTCTGGTTTTTAACCATTACCTCCAGTTTCAATTTGTACTGGAATACATCAACGACATTATCGACCAGCTGTTTTACGGTGTCAGGATAAAAGGGCTTTTTGATATACCCCACGATCCCATACTCATACCCTCTTTTTTCATAACTGGATGTCTCCTCACTCGTGATCATCATAAAGGGGATCTGCCGGCAAAACTTTTTCTTGCTTAACCGCTGTAATACCTGAAAATCATTTTTTGCTGGTATACTGATATTGACTAAAATAACGACTATAGACGCCGCATGTTTTCTCAGTATATCGACCCCTTGTTTCTCATTCGTCGCTTCGAGGATCTTATACTGATCCCGAAATATGTCAACCAGTTGAGTACGGCTCGCATCATCATCTTCAAGAATCAGCACTTTATCACGTACCATTTCGCCATACCTCCTTTTTCAAAATTACAATTTTACCATAATGACTTTATTATTCCTAAGCTTGAACACAACTCTGGTCACCTGCGACGGCAGCATATATTTGATCGTATTGATTTCAATCACACTGCCCTCATAAGCGTTTCCTCTCACGATAACCGCCTGCATATCCTGGTCAGTGAGGTTCGCCAGTTTGGACACTTCCGCGTCCAGGCTGGCCAGTTCATGATCTTTCGCTACAATGGCAGCGTTCAGCTTTTTAATAAGCTTTTCCGCTTGTTCCTTATCCGGTGGAAGAGATTTCAATATATTATTCCATCGCTCTTCCAGCATCCATAATTCATCTAAGATCTGTTCCCTCTTCTCCGCGAACACAGCCTGATTCTTATCGTAAAGAGTATTTTTTCCCACTTCCAAAAACGTCTTGATATGGGACTTATTGCCCAGGTTATAAGTATCCACCCCTCTGACGGCGCAGACTTTTCCACCGAGAAGCATGCCTTTACTGCCAGATACGATAACCTTTCCCATCGTGTTGATCTCACTGTTCATAATGTAGTTTGCCATAATGTTTCCATCGGCCTCGATTTTGGCCGCTTCGAAAAAACTGCCGGAAACTTCGCCCTTTGCCTCGATGAAGCACTCGTTTTTGGAACAGCTCCCTTTCTTGATCATAATATTGCCGCCGGCAATGAGTCTCGCCGCCTCTACATTGTGCTCAATGATAATATCCTCCGTAGCCGAAATATAACCTCCTGAGTAGACACTTCCGATTACATAGACAGACCCATCGACTTCTAATTTTCCTGTGACGGCCGTGACATCCTCACGCACTATGATCATATTCGATATAATAATTTTACCATTCAGATACTCAAATTTTCCATTCAATTTGGAAATATAAGTCACCCCGTCGGATGCGATCGCAAATCCCTTGCCCTTGATAGGTTTTTTTTCAATGCCCTTGTTTGCGTGGAGAACTTCACCAAAAACATTTTTACCGTCGACCCCCTTTTGGGCCGGATGATAGACCGCGATCTTCTCTCCCTCATCCACCATTTCAAACGCTTCGATATTAACATAATCGACTCCGCCGTCTGGCAGCGGGGCGGGAATACGGGGCAGATCCAAACGGACAAAAAATTCATACCAGCCATTCTTTCCCGCTTTTGCCGGTATCCCTTCCGCGATCAATATTTTTTCATTCATCCTTCTTTTCTTAACCATATCGCTAATGGCATCTCGTTTTATCCCGTTTATGATCCCTCTCGTTTTAAGCGCCTCGTATATATCTTCTTCTGTAACAACATTACCGGAGATCAACTGGATAAAAGCATATACTTTATTTCCATTATCTTCCACAAAAATGCTGAACTCCTTTTTACGATAAGACTGTACATCAATGCCAAGCTGATCGGCCATCATATATGTCTGCGTTTTTTCACTCAGGAGTTTTTCCCGCTTCTCTTTCATATCCGTACCGGAAAATATCAATTTTGCATAAGACGAAACGTCTAATCCCGCCTCCAGGCCCAGACGGATCTCCTTCATCTGCCAATGACTGAACAAACAATTCGTATAAAATGATACCTTTAGTTTCTTTTCCAGACCCAGGCGGATTTCCCGCATCTGCATCCAGTTGTATTTGGAATCCGCATAGACAGAAACCCGCAATCCCTCATAGAGTCCGATTCGGATCTCATAAATCTGCTGTACGTACATATCATCCGTCAGCCACGTATCAATCGGCAGGTCTTCTTCGAGCGCGAGCCGGATCTGCTCCAGTTCATCGTCCACAAACCCCCTGTTCAGATAATCCGTAAGATCTTTGGATGAATATATGGAAAGCCGGATCTGTTTCATCGTTTCATAACTATAGGATGGATCCGCATAGATGGAAACATCAATCTTATCCTTGATCCCCATTCGGATCTGTTCCATTTGAAGCCAGTTATACTCTGGGTTTGAATAGAGTGAAACATCCAAACCTTCTTCCTTTCCAAGAAGAATCTCCTGGTGCTGTTCTCTCATATATTCAGAATTTTCTTTCATCGCAAATTCAGAATGATGAGTTGGCTTCCAGTCATTACTCATATGATAAACCATCCTTTCCATATATGATACAGTCCAATCCATTATACTATAATTCCTATGAAAAGTCTATGAAATTTATCTATAATTTACAGGAATAAAATGTAAACTTTTGACCAAGACGATTTTTATGTAAATACAAAAAGGATCATACCGCCGTGCACTCGTTTCCTTCTCACCGAAGGCACTCACGATATAATCCTACATGTTCTTCAATACAAATCGTCAATCACTTTTCAAACCGTAAATTTCCGCATATGCTCGTCGATCGTCTGCGCCACGTTGTTAAGCTGTTTCGCATTGTCCGACATATCATCAATGACCTGATTCACTTCCTGAACCGATGCGGAAGTCTCTTCCGTTCCCGCCGCGTTCTGTTCCGCGATCGCCGTCAGGCTCTGGACGACATCTACCACATTTACCCTGGCACTGTCCATGCCCTCCGTTTTTTCATATATCTTCGTAATTCCACTGATCGAATTATCAATTTCCGCCTGAACTTTGGCAAACATACTTCCCGTCAGATCTACCTTCTGAACCTGGGAATCCATGACCGTCTTCACCTGATCCATCGTTTTTACCGCTTTCGCCGCGTCTTCCATAAGCGAATTCGTGATATGCTGTACTTTCATGGCAGACTCATTGGACTGCTCCGCCAGTTTCTGGATCTGATTTGCCACAACCGCAAAGCCTTTACCCTGTTCCCCGGCGCGCGCCGCTTCAATCGAGGCGTTCAGGGAAAGAAGGTTCGTCTCCTCCGCGATCGAAGTGATCAGTTCGATCGCATCCTGAATCTTCATCGCCGATTCATTCGTCGTATTTGTCTGTTCAAAAATCTGCTCGAACGAAGCTTTTACTTCCGCATTTATACTTTCTAGTTCTTTCAGGGTTTTCACTGCCTCCGTGCCGGACTCGTGCATGCTCTCCACATTCGCGCGCAGCCTCGCCACTTCCTCGTTCGTCTCCTTAACCATATCCCCGATCACGATCACGCTCTCGGTCGCCGCCTGCGTATCGGATGCCTGGGACGACGCCCCCTCCGCCATATCATGAATCGCATGGTTGATCTGACCGATCGTCTGCGCGGTCACCGTGGCATTTCCGCTCAGGCTGTCTGAAGACTGGAACAGTTTCCGGCTCTGCTCCTGCAGTTCTGTCACAGCGTTTCTCAACTGATCCTGAACGCTGCATACCGCCCGCGCCATCAGTCCCATCTCGTCACGGCTGTTTCGCAGTTTATCAATCTCCGGCACCCTGGTAAAATCCAAATTCCCCATACGGGAAACAATGCCGGCGATCTTACGGAGCGGACGGAACATGAAATGAAAACCGAGAAACGCAATCACTAATCCGATCACCGAAGCGATGACTGCCGATACAGACATCACCTTTCCTACAAAATTAACCGTCCCCATCACTTCGTCCTCACTGGCAGTAACAACGAACAGGAAACACCCTTTCGGATTCACATAATAGGCCGCGTATTTCGTATCACCTTTAAACTCATACGATACGATCTTTGATTCGATATCTTTTCCCGCCTGAAGATCCGCGGCCACCTGGGATATCACCTCATTTTCCACCGGCTTCCCGATCTTCTCTTTATTCGGATGATAACACATATTGCCATCCGGTGTCACAACGTAGGCGTAACTGCCTGACACGCCTTTTACTTCCACATTTTGAAACAGTTCCTCCAGCTTTTCCGCGGAAAGACCTACTCCCACGCCATAGGAATAAACTTCCAGATCCAAGACCCGGCCATTCGTTTCCGCGAGGTCATACATATAATTCTTAGTCGTATCCTCCATAAGTTCCCGGATCTTCGGCATCGCAACTAAGATCGTGGCAGCTGCCGTAAAAACGATCATCGAGGCAACAAAAATAATGCTTTTGAATTTCAAAGGCATCGTGACATCTTTTCGCTTCTTTTCGCTTGGTGTTTTTTGTTTGTTCTGCTTTTTGGGCCTCTTCGTTTTTTCTTGTTCCTGCTTTATCTGTGCTTCATCCTTCTCCGTTTTCCGTCCCATAATAGGTGTCCCCCTTTATTCTTCTCTCGTCCATGAGAGCCTGTGAAGATCCCCTTCCGTATTTAAATCGCGAAATCCCTGCTGGCGCAGTGCTTCGTAAAGCACGATCGCCACAGAATTTCCCAGGTTCAGGGAACGAATATCCCCTAACATCGGAATCCGAATCGCTTTCTCCTGATTTTCCACTAATATATGTTCGGGTATACCGGCACTTTCTTTTCCGAACATGATATAGCAGTCATCCTCGTATCTGACATCCGAGTACACACGCCGTGCTTTTGTCGTAGCCATATAGACGCATGCTCCCGGATTTTTCTCCGTGAAAGCATGGTAACTATCATATATGATATAATCCAGCTTCTCCCAATAATCAAGCCCCGCACGTCTCACCTGCTTTTCCGTGATCTGAAACCCCATCGGCTCAATGAGATGAAGCCTTGCGCCGGCCGCCACACAAGTCCGTCCGATATTTCCCGTGTTCGCCGGTATTTCCGGTTCTAGTAAAACAATATTCAACATCCTTCTCAACCTTGTTTGAGCGCCAAATACAATTCCACCCTCGTATCCTCAAATGTAAGCGGAACACAGAGGTTTTTCGCAAATGTATTCGTAAAACTCACCTGTCCGTGGGACAATGTGGGCGGTGTAATGTCAATACCGATTCCATTGGATGAAAAAACGGTAGCGGCATTTCCCATGACCATATTTCCCAATTCACTGAGTGCACTGGCCGCAAATTCATCTATTTCCTTTACATCCGTCATACACATCTTAGACGCGATCCCGCAAGCGCTCTTCTCTGACATCGCCATGATGACCTGTCCGCGCATCTCTCCTGTCACACCGATCATGATCACCCATGTATCCGGATCAAACTTTGCTTCCTTCAATGATGGCTTCTGCATCGTAGCATCGACGAAGCACATATCCTGAAGTACTTTTTTTGCTGCCATTAAAAAAGGATTGATATGTTCTGCATTCAGTGTCGCCATATTTTCCTTTTCCCCTTTCTGTAGTATCGTACTGCTTCCCACTCTTATTTTCAACGATAAATAGTTCTAGAAATCCTGATTTTAAGTATATCACGTTTACTGCAATATGTCTATAAATTTCTGTATCTTTTCCAAGGCCCTTTTCAGATTGTCGATCGAATACGCATACGAGATCCGGAGGAACCCCTCGCCGCATTGGCCAAACGCGTCTCCCGGCACGACGGCCACCCGCTGCTTTCGCAAAAGTTTTGTCGCAAACTCTTCACTCGTCATGCCGAATTTACTAATATTGGGAAATACATAAAAAGCCCCATACGGCTCAAAACATGGAAGCCCCATATCGTTTAACTCCTTCACGAGGAACCGCCGCCTCTGGTCATAGGACTCACGCATGCGCTCCACATCCCCAATCCCGTTCCGAAGCGCCTCGATCGCCGCGTACTGGCTCGTCGTCGGAGCGCTCATGATCACATACTGATGGATCTTCGTCATCTGGGAAATGATCTCCCTCGGCGCTGCCGCATATCCCAGACGCCATCCCGTCATGGCAAAAGATTTAGAAAACCCGTTGATCACGACCGTCCTCTCCCCCATCCCCGGCAGGCTGGCAATGGACACATGTTTTCCCTGATAACTCAGTTCCGAATAGATCTCATCTGACATGACAAATAAATCGTGTTTTTTCACCAGCTCCGCAATTACCCGAAGTTCATCTGCCGACATGACAGCCCCCGTCGGATTGTTCGGAAACGGCAGGACGACCATTTTCGTTTTTTCCGTGATCGCCTCCTCCAGCTTCTCCCCCGTGAGCTTAAATTCATCTTTTTCCTCGAGCGACACCCGGACCGGTACGCCGCCTGCCATCTTCACACATGGCAGGTACGATACGAAACACGGTTCGGGAATGATCACCTCATCCCCCGGATCGAGCATCGCGCGAAATCCGATGTCGATCGCTTCGCTCCCGCCGACTGTTACCAAAATCTCATCTGGTCCATAGGGAAGTTCAAACCGCTCGGATAAATATGTACTGATCGCTTCCCGCAGCGGCAAAAGACCTGCATTTGACGTATAGTAAGTTCTGCCCTTTTCCAGCGAGTAGATGCCCTCCTCCCGGATGTGCCAGGGCGTATCAAAATCCGGTTCCCCGACGCCGAGCGAGATGACATTCTCCATCGTATTGGCAACATCAAAAAAACGGCGTATACCGGAAGGTTCCAGTTCCGTTACAAGTTTTGAAAGTGGATTTCTCATGGCGCGATCAACATCCTCTCATCTTCATTTGCCGCCTTTACAAGCGGCAGTCCGTGTTCCTTATATTTTTTCAGCACAAAATACGTCGCCGTACTCATGATCGACTCCATCGGCGCCAGTTTTGTCGTAACAAACCTCGCGACTTCCTTCATGCTCTTTCCCTCGATCATCACAGTCAGGTCAAATCCTCCGCTCATCAGGTATACGCTCGCCACCTCATCAAACTGATAGATCCGCTCCGCCACCTTGTCAAACCCGCGTCCGCGCTGGGGCGTTACTTTTACTTCAATGAGCGCCGTCACGACTTCATTATCTGTCTTTTCCCAGTTGATCAGCGCCGGATAGCCGCAGATCACCCCGTCTTTTTCCATCTCCCGGATCGTTTTATCCACTTCTTCCGGGGTCGAATCCAGCATGGCCGCCAGATCGTTTGTCGTCATTCTCGCGTTTTTCGATATATTTCTTAAAATCTGTTCCTGAAGCATATGCTCCTCCCTTTCTTTTCACTACCAATCGCCAGCCCATACGTTTCCTCATCCATCACATGGTGCAGGCGGGGTTAAAAATCTTGTTTCATCCCCATTGATAACGACCCGGCCCTGCTCTTCCGTTACCGTCCCGATCACCGCCGCCGGAACGCCTGTGCCGGCGAACCGTTCGACGAGCCGCGCTCCATCCGGCGTTCCCGCCAAGAGGACGCCGTCCGAAGCGATGAGGTAAGGATTGCAGTTAAAATATTCACAGATTTCGATCGTCTCCTGACAGATCGATATCTTCTTCAAATCAACCCGGAGTCCCGTCCCCGACGCCTCCCCCATTTCCCACAACGCGCCAAAAACACCTTTCGCGCCAACGCTGCATAATGCGGTTACGCCGTGCGCGACCGCGATTTCCGCTTCCGCGGTGCTATCCATTGCCTGAACACCTTGTGCTGCCCGGTCAAGGAAGTCATCGGTAAACCGCGAACGAAGCCCGCTTCTTGAATCTTCACCGATCAGTTCCGCCGCTCCCGAGCGGCCCGCCCACTTCGTCATGACCAGATCAAAACCCGGCTCCAGGCTGCCACTCCTCACATTTGTTTTCTTGTCCGCAAAACCAGTTCCCGATAACGAGAGAACCGGCTCCGATAACGTTCCCAGCACCTCCGTATGGCCGCCGAGTATGTCGACCCGGTGCGCTGCAGACAATCGCGCCAGCTCATCCATGACAGCCTTTATCATGTCCTCGCCCACTCCGGCCGGCAGGTACAGCGTGATCAGCATACCGGCAAGCCTGCCGCCCGCCGCCGCCATATCATTTGCCAATCGGTAAAACGCCCGTTTTCCTGTCCGCTCCACATTTCCGCTCACGGAAACAGCCGCAGCGATCACATCTTTATGTTCCCCCGCCGCGAGCCTGCCGGAACTCTCTCCGGCAGCCGGACCCTGTTTGAGATAGCTGCTCTTAAACGTAATATGCTTTAGAACAGAACGCTTCAATACCGTCTCCGAAATTCTTCCGATCTTCATACCGTCTCTATCCTTCTTCCTGATCAGGGTGTCGTCCCCGCATCCTGCCCGGCACCTGGATTCTGTGCCGTTCCCGGATCCTGTGCTCCCGCGGGATCCTGCCCAGAAGGAGCCCCCTGACTCTGCCCGGCGCTGCCTGTGTTACCTGCTGTGTTGCCCGGATTCGCGGCCGCACCTGTTCCTCCGCCTGTACTATCGCGCCGGGGCGCTCTCGTGCTCGGCGCCTTTGTCGCGCGCGGTTTTTTCGTCTCTTCCGGCTTTGGCGTCTTCTTCGGTTCCTTCATGGATCCCTTCGTCACATACCGCGGCGAAGCCGAATACGTACTGGAGTTGATCTGCGTTTTTGTTTCTTTCCCGTTTTCCGTAACGATCTTCCAGAGTTTCGCCTTGTAACCGGTATGCGCTTCCTGAGTCACCGTCATATACGACTCCGGTTTCGTCTTATCGTATGTCACTTTATCCGCGCCCGGCTCGATCGTGTCGGTCACTTCCGATTCAAAACGGATCTTCCGGTCAGAGCTTCTCGTCTCTTCTCCATATATCGTAAACGAAATCGTCCCGCCATATGTACCGCCCTGGATATACACCGGTACATCTGTGTTATTTTTGAACTTAAAATCTTTATAATCGCCGGCGATCGCCGCGTCCATCGACGGCTTTACGTAACTTACCACCATCGAGTGAGGACTTCTCTCCTCAATTTCTAGTTCTGCCCGCAAAACGGCATTGTAAAGCGTCGTCGACACCTGGCAGACGCCCCCGCCAAGGCTGTCTTCCACTTTACCATTATTGTAAGACGCCGCCTCATAATACCCATTTTCCTCTGTCAGCGGCGAAATCGTGTCGTGGACCGAAAATGTCTCGCCGGGATATAGAACCGATCCGTTTATGAGCCTCGCCGCATTCGCGAGGTTTTTGGAACGGTTTACATTTCCCGCGCTAAAAGTTGTGGAAAACGTACCGATCTTGTCTTTACATTTGGCGGCCGCTTCGTACGAAACTTTCGGCTGCTCTACCTTTACGTTCGCCGTAACACGGATGACGTCCTCACCCTGCGCTTCTTCGATCGCCTGTTTGATCTGCTGGCATGTTTCATCCACGTCGAGGCTGACGCCCTCCCTGGATTTTGTATAGACAAAATTGCCATCTTTCATTTTCACCGTGGCATTTTTGGCCTCCGTACATAATTTCCTGCATTTCTTTTTTACAAATTTTTTCAAAACCTGATCGTCAAATGTCGCCTCGATCGGATAACTGATCTTCCCCTGGGATGCCTCTTTGATCTGCTTATAATTTTCAATCATCGTCCCGCTTTTTCCGACGGCCATCGCCTTTTCCAAAAAATCCCCGGCAGAGAAAGCGTATCCGAGTTCGCCGACCGTGGAAGTCACAGTCTGTCCACTCACATCAACCTCTACGACCCGGTTCAGCCGGCCCTCCGTATAGGCATTGACTGCCTGCCACGCCTCATCTCCCGACATGCCGCCGATCTCGATCTGGCCGACCTTTACCCCCTCACAGATCACTCCGTCATCCGGCTTGATCCGTCCATAACTTACGAATACATAGGCCGCGATCAGGGCAAACATAAAAATGATAACAGCCGCCGCTGTCAAAAAACCTTTTTTCTGCAATTAAAGTCCTCCCTTGCACATTTTCTTAACCTGTATTAAACTATAAAGGAGCATCAGTCCACATAGGGTAATAAAATCCCTGCCAGCATTGCCAAAATGAGTACAATGCAGATGATAGCAGCGACCATGCGCTGTTTTTTGCGGTTCATCATCGCTTTTTACCTCCTTACTTAAAATATTTATATACTGAAAGGATGAATAAAATGTTTTCAAATATTCCTATTCCCTCGATTTTTATATGCTTCCTGATCTTCTGCGCCTGGATCCACTACGAGAGACACAAATCCACCCGCAAATATGAGCGTGAATCCCGTGCGTTCTGGGATCGTGAAGACGAGGCAAACCACACGAAAAATAAAGATATTTCAGGTCTTACCCTGTTCACTCCGGACACGGGCCGTATTCCCATGCCCAAAACCGAGGACGAAAACATTACCTACTATCAGGAAAAAGTCCAAAACTGCCTCACAAAACCCATGATGGATCTGTCCCAATTTACCAACACCGATTTAAAGTTAGCATATGGAACGGGAAATTTCAAGACTTTATCCGAATATGACGAAAATTTTAATGATTTCTTAATGAATCTGTCAAATCTCGGAAAGGCGTACCGCACGGCCGGTATGCTGACGGAATCTGCCGGCACATATGAACAGTGCATCGCTTCTGGTTCGGATAGATCCACCGATTACAAATCCCTCGCCTACGCGTATGCCATGACGGGAAACCACGGAAAGCTTCAGGATCTGATCACCTCTGCCGAACGTTCTGACCTGCCGCGCAAAGCCGCCCTCGTAGAATCCCTGCGCTCCATCCAAAAAGACAAGACGGTCCATTAAAAAATGACACGCGGCATCAGCGAATCAGCGGTGAAGAACCGTGACCTTGGCGCTGTGATTTAACGGATTCCGATGTTTGTAATCAAATACGAGCGAATACGGAGCGGTTTGCCGCACCTGCTTTTCTTCAAACAGTCCTTTCAGATCCAGTGTAAACTCGTCCACATATACCATATGAAATAACTGTTTTGCCTCGTATCCCCCGTATCCGCGGAGAATTTCCGGGCCGGCCGCCTCCCGGTCCAAAAACGCACGCACAAACCGTACATACTCTTTCTCTCTCATCCGCACGAACGCAGGCGGACTCTTCACATATTCCCTGAGATACAGATCAAACGTCAGCGTCTGGCGGAACTGTTCTTCCCTCTCCTCAAAATACTCCCTGCTGTACTGCCACAGCCATTCATAGCGGGCGATCCGGCTGTGTTTCCTGTCAAATCCTCCCTCTCTCTCATAATAATCCGCGAGTCTCTCAAACATAGTAAACGCGTCGCTGTGGCATAGTTCCAATAACTTCATCGTAGCCTGGAACTGAAAACTATTATAATATATTTCGACCATCTCTTCAACCCGCTTGAGGATTCGGATGTCATCGTACGACATCCAGCGCGTGGACAGCACTTCATACGGCGGGCGGTTTCCGTATCGGATCCCGTACTCCCCTGCCATCTCCTGCATATAAGACCCCTTCAGGATTTTCAGGAATCCGAGCTGCAGCTGGTCGGGCTCCATCGCGTACACGTCACGAAACGACTGGCAAAACGATGCCAAATCCTCATGCGGGAGACCGGCGATCAGGTCAAGATGCTGGTGGATGTTATGGTTTTTCCGAACCTTTGACAGATTGTCCTCTAATTTTTTTAGATCCATCTGACGGCGGATCGCCCGGATGGTATCGGGATTTGTTGACTGTACACCGATCTCGAACTGGACCAGGCCCGGCCGGAATGTCCGAAACAGCTGAATATCTTCCTCCCGCAGCAGATCTCCCCCGATCTCAAAATGGAAGTTCGTCGTCCCGTTATCATGCTCCCCGATATACTGCCAAATCCGATACGCGTGTTCATGATGGCAGTTAAACGTCCGGTCGACGAATTTGACCTGTTTCACGCGGTTTGTAAGAAAGAACTGTAGTTCCTCAAACACGAGCGGCAGGCTTCTTTGGCGCACGCCTTTTTCGACCGAAGACAGACAATAACTGCACGAAAACGGGCACCCTCTCATCGTTTCATAGTAAAGGATACGGTTTTCCAGCCCCTTCACGTCTGTATACGGAAACACGAGCTGATCCATCGGAAGTACTTGTCTGGGTTCCGTGAAAAAGACCTTTGCCGCACTTTCACCACACTTTGCTTTGCGCAGGCAAAGTCCCGGTATTTGGCGGTACTGCTCTATCCCACCTCCCCGATCAAAAAAGCATTCCAAAAATTCCCGAAATGTCTCCTCCCCCTCACCGACCATTACGATATCCACAAACGGATTCCGTTGCAAAACAGCCGGCGCATCATATGAAACTTCCGGCCCTCCGAGGACAATGACCGTATCCGGTAAAATACTGCGCAGATCGGCTGCCACATCGAGCACATACCCGATATTCCAAATATAGCAGGAAAACCCGACCACCGCAGGCGAATGGTCATAGATCCCCTGTAAGATTTCCTCCCGCCGGTGATTGATCGTATATTCGGCGATCTCTACCCGCCCGGCATACGGCCCCGCATTTGCTTTCAGCGAATACACGGCCAGGTTCGAATGTATATATTTTGCATTAATGGCCGTCAGCAGTACGTTCCTGTCCTTCATCTGCATTTCCTCCTGTCAATATGTTCCAACGGTTTACCGCCATGCCAGCCCCCAAAAGACACCAGTATACCGGCGCCACCGCGACCGTGGAGTCATTGGCAAGTCCGGTCACGAGATAGCCAAATGTACCGAGCAGGATACCAATTCCGAGAAGATCCCCCCGCCGGTATCCCCTCTTCCGAACATATAATTTCATGCTCCCCGCAAAATAGACCGCATACAGCGTTAAAAACGCAAGCAAGGATAGAAAACCAGTCTGTACCCAGATCTGCATAAACATATTGTGCGGTTTCGTCACGACAGAACCGTCGTAACCGACATTTTTCATCCCGATGTAATCGTCGTTTGGAAATTCATAGACAAATGTGTTCGGGCCGGAGCCGAGAAACATATGATCTTTCAGCAGCGGAAATGTCCGCGACCAGATGTATCCCCGCCGGCTCCCGAAATGCTGGTTCTGTTTAAATCCCATCTGTTCGATATGGCGCAGTTTATCCTTCTTTCCAAAGGGGTTTTCTGTATAAAACACCTGCTGCAAAAGTCCCGGCCCATTATACGTTTCGATCGAAGGCAGGATCGTGTACGTTTTCCCGAAAGACGGTGTTTCCACCACAAACGCCTCTGTTTGTTCCCCGTCACCACCAGACTGTGCCGCCCGGATCCTAAGTTCAGAAAACCTCTCGTCCCCAAACTTCATCGTCCCGCTCTCCTCATACACCTCCACCGCATTTCCGCCGTTATCTGCAGCCTCAAATCGAAACGTCCCATTTTGCTCCTCACAGGTAATCTTCAGAACATCTTCCCCTGCCGTCGTGATCCACAGCGCTCCCTCCCTGGATTCCATACTCCTTACCGCAAACTGGTTCGGCGTCGGATTGACAATCTTGTTCAAGCCGTACTCAAATACGGGCCTGTTCAGACAGACCGCCGCTGCGATCACCGCCGCGCAGATTCCCGCGCCCGCGATCACCTTTTTCTTTTCCACACCGGGATTGGCGATGACAAATACGAACGCGAGCATCAGCGAAGCGAGCACGCCGATAAACCCCGTCACGGACTCCGAGCCGATCAGCATGATAAAAAGCCCCATCGCCGTTACAGCAGCCAGTACGCTCCGTATCCGCGGCAAAAGCCGGCGGCTCCGACTGATCAGGGATAGGATGACAGGCAGCACGAGCGCCACATACGAACCCACATAATTCGGGTTGTATAGCGTCGCATAAACCCTGCCCACATCAAAGTTAAAAGTAAATTTTAGTTTTTTCTCTATCATAAAATTCATGACCGCCTGCCCTGCGCCCGTCCGAAAAAAATCATGTCCGAAAAACTGGCACACGCTTAAAGCGGACATTACAAATACCAATACCAAAAAAATCCACATGAAGATGCTGATCTCCGTCCCGCCTTCTAGTAGGAGGCTGGCAAAAAACAGCACGATGACATACGCCGTGATGACGATGACGCCCTCCCACTGCTCGTATCCCCCCCATACCGCCATATCGCCATGCTCCGACAAAATGGCTGACAAAAGCGCCAAAAGAACATACAAAAAAAGGGGCACGAGGTATTTCCATTCCATGCGTTCCTGCCACCCCTGTTCCTTTCCCGCCAGCTGCCTGACGGCCACATAGAGCGCCAAAAGACCGCATAACAATATGAGCATCTGCCCTTTCCAGTATAAAAAGAAATCATACGCCGCATCGGAATCAGAAAACCATACAAATTCTTTTAATCCGATGCGGTAATAGCATGCGCTGACTATGAGCGGCACAACGCCGGCCACCATCGCCAGCAGAACGGCCCCTGTCCTCTTTTTCGAATCCATAAATAGTGACTCCCATGATCTTTCCTGACAAACAAAGGGACGAAACCACTAACTGTTTCGTCCTTTGCGTTTTCTTTTCCAAGCGTTCGGTTATGGCAGCTCGATCTCCGAGTATTCTTTTGGCGGAAGTGGTTTGGTAGAATCTTTCACAAACTTCCTCACCGCCTGCGCGCCCTTAGCAACCGGAATATTCGTTCCAGCTCCGGCCACACAGCCGCCAGGACATCCCATACCCTCGATCAGGCATCCATCTTTTTTCCCTGCTTTTGCCATCAAAAGCATCTTCTGGCACTCACTGAGCCCTTCGACGTGTTCAATAAGTACTTCTGTATCCGGGTAATATTCGTTGATACATTTCTCAATGGCATTTGCCACTCCGCCAGCCACTCCGTATCCACGGCCGGCCCCTGTCGCGTCGTGGATCGGCTCTTCTGCCCCGTAAGTCTCCATATCGATTCCTTTTGCTTCAAAAATGGCCGCCAGCTCTTCAAAGGTAATAACGAAATCCACGTCACTCCGAACCGTTTCACGCGCTGCTTCAAGTTTTTTCGCCGCGCACGGCCCCACAAATACCACCCTGGCATTCGGATGTTTCTGCTTGATCGAACGCGCCGTTGCCACCATCGGCGTCAACGCGCTGGAAACTGCCTCCAGCATCTCCTGCGGAAGCGTCTGCTTCGCCAGCACAGACCACGCCGGACAACACGAAGTCAAAAGGAATGGGAGTTTCCCGGTCTTTACCTCATGTACATAATGTCTCGCCTCGGTAATCGCGCCGATATCAGCGCCCAGCGCCACCTCGTATACCTCCGCGAATCCGATCTCCTTTAAGGCAGATTTAATTTTCCAAAGGCGCACATCACTTCCGAACTGGCCGATCACGGCCGGAGCAAGCTCTACGATCACTTCGTCACCCTGTTTGATCGAACGGGCAAGCTGGAAGATCTGAGATTTGTCCGCGATCGCGCCAAACGGACAGTTCACCATACACTGACCACATTTCACACATTTGTCGTCGTGAATGCGCGCACGTCCATGCTCATCGCTGTCGATCGCCTTCACGCCGCAGGCCGCCGCGCACGGACGCACTTTTTTCGCAATGGCATCATAAGGACAGATCGCCTTACATTTTCCGCATTTCACACATTTATTCTTATCGATCACCGAACGGCCGTTTTCCATATGAATGGCGCCGACCGGACAGACCTCCTGGCACGGATGCGCCACACAGCCGCGGCACTGGTTCGTCACTTCATACACGTTATCCTCACACATGGCGCAGGCGGACGGAATAACCTGCATCAACGGCGGCTCATAATACTTATCCGCAATATTACTCTCACTCAGTCCACTGGTGATATGTACCGGCTGGTTCTCAGGACGGAGCGACATACCCATCGCCAGACGCACACGCTCTCCGGCGATCGCGCGCTCCCGGTAAATACTATCTCGGTACAACGGCACATCAGATGGCGTGATCTTGTACGGAATCGCCTCAATATCATCTTTGATATTGTCCGACTCAAATGCCACCTTTGCCACCTCCGCAAAAACCTGTCTGCGGATTTTTGTAATCGGGGTTTCAATTCCTCTCATGCTGTTCTCTCCTTTATTGATACATCAGTCTTTTGTTTGTATCAGAATAACATATATCAGTGCGAACCGTCAAGTTACTCTTTCCAGCATGGGATCTGCACATAAAAACAAGTTTTTTCCACCTCATCGCTCGTCACCCATATCTTTCCCTGATGCCGGTCGGTAATATGTCTGGCTACCATTAACCCCAGACCGGAACCATCCTTATTTCCGTTATTATTTCCGCGGTAAAATTTTTCGAAGATCGTATCCCACTCCGGCTTCGGCACCGGTATCCCCGTATCCTCCACAGAAACCGTGATAAACTCATCGCTCCGACGGATGCCGACCAGGATCTGCGTGTGATCGTCGGCATACTTCACCGCATTCTGTAAAAGGATCAGAAACAGCTGCCGGATCCGGTCGTAGTCCCCTTCGATCAGCGAGCACTCGTCCTCGTAGTCGAGTACCGAGACAATGCTCTTTTCCTTCATCAGGATGCGCATACTCCTGAGCGCGTCCTGCATGACGGCGATCACGTTTAACACCTCTTTGTCCAACTCAAAATCCGGGTTCTGCATTTTCGACAGGATTAAAAGATCTGACACGAGCCGCTCCATCCCCGCACACTCGTTCAGGATCCGGTCGTAATACTCCTGCCGCTTCCCTTCGTCTTCCACATAGCCGTCCGCGAGCGTCTCCGCATACCCCTTTACGACAGTGATCGGTGTACGCAGTTCATGAGAGACATTAGAAAAGAAATCGCGCCGGTTCTGCTCGAGATTATCACGGAACTCCTCCGCCTCGACAAGTTTTTCAGACAATATATCCATACTATCCGCCAGCATACCGAGTTCATCCTTTCGCTGGATTTTGGTTTCCTGCGCGTATTCCCCCGCAGCCATCCGAAGCGCGATCTCCTTGATACGGATGATCGGGCGCACCAGCTGCTGGGAAAAAAAGGCGGCTATGACCAGGGAAAAGAGAAGCGCGGTGATGACACTTAAAAACATGTATTTCTGGTATTGGACAACGGATGCCTTCCGGTAATCCATCTCCCCATTTACGAGTACGACGCCGACATTTTCCCCTCTGGCATTTTTGACCGGCACAGCCAGGTGCATCATATCCATCCCGTAAATGCTGTCGTACCCGCTGTAACTCCGCGTCTTCCCGTCACAGGCCGCCTGGATCAGCGCTTTCATCGCCTCTTCTTCCACCGTCCACGTACGGATGTCCACATTCGTGTACGCCTCATCTAACGGCTCATCTGCCGACGGATTTGCCAGGATCCAAATGTCCGTATTCCGCAGCTCTCCAAAATCTTTTAACGCGCTGAGATACGGAAAGAAATCCTCACTGTCATCCCCCGCCACAGCCTCACTGACCCGTACCGATACGCTCTGGGCGATACTCTTTAACTCTTCCTTGTAAACACCCATGATATTATGCCGGTTAAACCGCGTAAATACGAGGCCGGCAACCGCTGTAAGCGTCACGAGCGCCACCGCGAAATAAATCCCGACCCGCCAAAAAATCTTTCTCAAAACAAACTCCTATCCCGCCTCAGACGTTTATCTCAAATTTGTAACCGAGTCCCCAAATCGTTTTTATCTCCCAGCCCGGATGCTCTACTTTGTCAAGCTTTGCCCGAAGCCTTTTAATATGTGAATCCACCGTACGGCTGTCGCCGAAATAGTCCTGACCCCACAGGCTGTCAAGCAGGTTGTCCCTCGTAAATACTTTGCTCGGGTTTTCTGCCAGGATCCACATCGTCTCCACTTCCTTTTTCGTCATCGGGATCTTCTCTGCCCCGACGAACACGCTGTACGCCTCAATATTGATCGTCAGGTCACCTATGGCGATCACTTTCTTATCGGAACTTTCTTCCGTGCGCCCCATTCGGCGCAGCACCGCACGCACCCTTGCCATGACCTCGCTCGGACTGAACGGCTTGACAACATAGTCATCGGCGCCGATATCGAGTCCCATCACCCTCTCATAATCCTCTCCCTTGGCCGTGATGAGTATGATCGGCACCTCCGACATCTCGCGGATCTTTTTACAAACTTTATATCCATCCATGCCAGGCATCATGATATCCAAAAGCACGACGGCCGGATTACACTTTTTAAATAGCTCAAATGCCTCGATCCCGTCTTTCGCCTGTACCGGTTCAAACCCCTCTTTCGCGACATAAGTTCCCAGTACTTCCCGTATATCTTCATTATCATCTGCAATCAATATGTGCTGCATCGCCAACTCTCCTTCCAAAATATGTTATTTCAAACATTATAACATATACATATCATCTTTCTATGTTTTTTTTGTGACATTTTCCAAATCCTTTTCAAAAACTGTGACAAATTTATGCCACGGCTTGCTGATACACTCATGACAATGAATCCACGAGCAAATTTTATTTTATAGAAAGGTCGGAACTATTATGAAGCATAAATTATTTTATGTCGCTCTCGTTTTCGCCTTTGTTTTTTCCGTGGCGGCGATGTCCCGCCCTGCGGCCGGAAGCTGCGCGCCGAAAAAGACAAAGATGAACGTGAAAAAGCTGACACTCACGAAAAACGACACGTATACGCTACGCGTATACAACTTAAAAAAGAAATACTCGGTCAAATTTGTGTCCGCGGATGACAACATCGTCTCGGTGAAGGAAAACACAAATAAGAAAACAGCCGCTATCACTGCCGTAAATCTTGGGACCGCGCAGGTACGCGCTAACATATACAACCGCAAGGATAAAATGGTGCGTTCGTTAAAGACAACGGTAAAGGTAACGCCGTTCGCTGTCAGTCTCAAGTTTGCTCAAAAAAAAGTGAAGCTGAACTTAAACGATACGACGAAACTTTCCGTCATCATAAAACCCCGCACGTCCCATGAGGTTCCTCTGTTTGAATCGTCGAACCCGGATGTCGTCACCGTAAACTCTAAAGGTATTATAACCGCAATCGCCCCTGGCAATGCAGTTATCACAGCGACACTCCTCTCCAGCGGGCAGAAGGCATCATGTGATGTTATCGTGTTCGTTCCTCCTTCACTCACACCGGATCCGCAGCCGGATCCACAGGAATAAACGCTTTTTCTCTTTTTCTCTTTCAAGATAAAACAGGCGGCAAGGATCATATTTCCTGCCGCCTGTTTTGTATCAAAGTGCTATCGCTCTTTCAGTTCTATCGAAACGGAATCAGTCGTAAATCTTATAGTAATCAAAGTCTACGTACCCGCCTGCTTCCTGTGTCGCGTAATTGAACAGCCATGTTCTGGCTCCCATAAATGTCGTACTCGTCGAGAACGCCAGCTTCTGTTCCTTTCCGATCTTCGTCCAGGTTGTTCCATCCAGGCTGTAGAAGAAGTTTGCTTTATCTCCGCCCTTGAAATTGTACTCGATCTTGAGATACACCTCTGTCGCGTCTCCCAGCTCAACCTGAGCATTGTCTACCGCTTCTTTCAGGAACTGATTGCCTGACTGCGTGATGTATTTCGCTCCGCTCTCGTCACATTTCACACCGACCATCGCGCCGTGGTCAGCGACAGATGCCAGTCCGGCATAATCGCCAGGCTTCATATTCGCGACGGAAATCTTTGTTTCTGATTTACATGTCGGGCCATACGTACGCTGCGTGAGCGAGTTGTGAGCCAGGAACAGATTCTCTACCGTGCGGTCCGTCGTCAGCCGGAGGTATCCCGGGTTCGCGGTTACAGACCAGAAATCATTTTGAGGGTTGTGGTTCCACTGCCATACGAGTTTCAGCTTCTCACCTTCCTGATATGTGAAATCATCGTCGCCCACAAAATAATTTTCCTTGCCGCTGTCATTCAGATTGATCTTCATCGGATCCTTTGCCGTACTCGGAAGGAACGTTCCATTCTCATCATAAGTACCCATCATCGGCCAGTCTTTATAGCTCTTTCCGTCTTCATCCGTATAATCCCAGTTCACAGCTACGATAGACGGGATACGGCCAACACCGTTGGAATCCTGGAACAGGAACCCATACCAGTCACCGTACTGCGTTTCTACGACACCGCCCTGTGCCAGTCCGGCACCGTTACTGCCGCATCCGCCGCGATAGATCACCTGCTCTTCCCAGTCTCCCGGTTCCAGTGACTTCGAACGGTAACATACCTCCGTACGCATCCACTGCTCCGTCGACGCAATAATAAACAGATAGTAGTACTCACCGATCTTGTATGCGTGCGCGCCTTCCCAAAGCGTCCAATTATATTCTGATATCTTGCCTCTATTAAACAGAACAACAGACTTTCCGACATTGTCAACAGTGCCTTCCGCGTCGTTCAGTTCGATCTGCTGCAAATTGCTTCCGGAGAAGACATACATCTTGCCATCGTCAAACAAAAGTCCCGGGTCATGGAACTTATTCTTTGTGGCATATCTCGTCCACTCTCCCTTTTCAATGTCAGTCGTCGTATACACATAGAATCCATGATTATTACTATTGAATGCAACGTAATATTTGCCGTCCTCTTCGTTATATTTCAGAGAAGCGGCCCATGAACCGCGCGAATACATATTGCTGCCGTCTTCTAAGTTCGTTACTTTGTCATTTTCGAATGTATCATAGACATAATTCACGATTTCCCAGTGAACCAGATCCGTCGACTTCATGATCGGCACACCCGGACACATATTCATCGTCGTACTGACCATATAGTAATTGCCCTCAACACGAATGATATCGAGGTCTGGAATATCGGAATACATGGTCGGATACTCCGCTGTCACAAGGTTATTCGGGTCAAGCGGCGGGATGGTAGCCGGCCCGTCCGGGACCTCTGACGGCGCTTCGGTCGCTGTCGGTGGAATCGTTGCTGCCGGCGCCAGGGAAGGTGCCTGTGCCACCGAAGTTGCTGCCGGCGGCGTCTGAACTGCCGCATTCGTTGGCTTTGGATCCTGGTTTGGTTTTGCGTTCGTCACTTTCACGGTTACTGTTCCGAGCTTTTTCTTCGCTCCCTTTCCTTTTTTGTAAGAAACGGTAATCTTCGTCGTTCCTTTTTTCTTTCCCGTTACTTTTCCTTTCGCGCTTACCGTGGCTATTTTTTTATTTTTAGACTTAAATGAAATTTTGAAATTTTTCTTTTTCTTAATCCCAATCGTCTTACTCTTTTTTACCTCCACGGTAATTTTTTTTGTCGCCAGTTTCGGCTTTGCAGCGGCGTCTGACGTTCCAGCCGGTACCATAGCAGTCAATACCATAGCAGCCGCCATACCTACTGCAGTAAATCTGCTGGTTATTTTTTTCATGGAAATACCTCCTATAAAATATTTTCGTGTGATGCTTTGATGTTAAGGACTAAACACTCGCACAACGTACATAAATCAATTATAGCAAATAATCCACCAGAATACAAGAGGTTTTCAACAATTCCATAAAGTGCCTAAATCGGGCACAAACCGCTTATTCTATTCCTGTCACCTCATAATCCTGTTCTTCCACCGCCTTGCGTAATATATCATCTGAGACGTCCTCTGTCAGCGTCACCTCCGCTGTTTTTCTCTCATAACTCACAGAGGCGCTCTCCACGCCATCCAGCTTCTCAAGGCACTTCTGAACCCTCGCCTCACAGTGTCCACACATCATTCCTTCGATCTTCATCGTCTTTTTCATGGTTTTTGTCTCCTTTTCCTTATAACTTTTTGATGTATCCCGCGCCGTCTTTCTGCCCGCATCCGATGTTTCCTTTGCCGTCCCCTGGCCAGCCGCGTGCCTCTTCGCTTTCCTGTCATACTTTCTGTCATGCACGTCAAGCCAGTTCAGGCGCAGGGCATTACTTACGACGCAAAAACTAGAAAGTCCCATAGCAGCTGCCCCGAACATCGGATTGAGCTGCCAGCCAAAGAGTGGAATCCACACGCCGGCCGCCAGCGGAATGCCGATCACATTGTAAATGAACGCCCAAAACAGATTTTCATGGATATTTTTCAGCACGCCGCGGCTGAGCCGGATGGCTGCCGGCACATCCGACAGACGGCTTTTCATCAGTACGACATCTGCCGCATCGACAGCGACGTCCGTCCCTGCGCCGATGGCGATCCCGATATCCGCTCTCGTCAAGGCCGGGGCGTCGTTGATGCCGTCACCTACCATAATGACCTTTCCCTGTGTCGCAAATCTGCGCACCTGTTCCTCTTTGCCGTCCGGCAGTACACCGGCGATGATCTCATCCACGCCCGCCTCGGTTCCGATGGCCTTCGCCGTCCGCTCGTTGTCGCCCGTCAGCATCACGACCTTCATCCCCATATGCCGCATGTCGCGGATCGCCTGCGGACTGTCCTCTTTCATCACGTCGGCCACAGCGATACAGCCGAGGAGCGTGTTATTTCTCGCAAAATAGAGCGGTGTTTTTCCCTCGCCGGCGAGGCGGTCGCTCGTTTTTAGAAGCTCTGCCGGGATCTTTGCCACCGTCTCGATATACTCCTGTTTTCCACCAATGATCCGGTCATTCCCGATCATTCCCTGCAGTCCGTTTCCCGATACGGCTTTGAAGCCGCTGACCATTTCCTTTTGTACGCCGCGGCTGCTGCCGTATTCTACGACCGCTTTCGCAAGTGGATGCTCGCTCATGCACTCGAGCGCATAGGCGGTCCGTATCAGATCGTCCTGCAGATCATCGGATGCCGTTATCACATCGGTTACTTTCGGTTCTCCAAGCGTGATCGTCCCGGTTTTATCCAGCACGACAATCTGCGCTTTTCCTGTTTCCTCTAAGGATACGGCTGTTTTGAATAAGATCCCGTTTTTGGCGCCCATTCCGTTTCCGACCATGATCGCTACCGGGGTCGCCAGTCCGAGCGCGCACGGGCAGCTTATGACGAGCACCGAGATCCCTCTTGCCAGCGCGTAACCAAAACTCTGCCCGGTCATCATCCAGACGAGAATCGTTACCGCCGCGACCGCCATTACAATAGGAACGAATACGCCGGATACCCGGTCCGCGACTTTGGCGATCGGCGCTTTTGTCGCCGCGGCATCGCTTACCATCTGAATGATCTGGGAAAGGGTCGTATCCTCACCTACCCGGTCCGCCTGACAGGTCAGAAAACCGTCCTGGTTGATCGTCGCGGCCGAAACGGTGTCGCCTTCCGCTTTGTCGACGGGGATACTCTCGCCGGTCAGCGCCGCCTCGTTGACGGAACCATTTCCTTTGATCACGATACCATCCACCGGAATGCTTTCCCCGGGGCGCACGACAAACAGATCTCCCTTTTTTACCTGTCCAACTGGTACTTCCTTTTCCGTGCCATCCACAAATAGCACCGCCCGCTGGGGCGCCAGCCTCATCAGGCTTTTAAGCGCATCGGTCGTCCGTCCTTTCGAGCGCGCTTCCAGTGTTTTTCCCACCGTGATCAATGTCAGGATCGTGGCAGCGGATTCGAAGTACAATTCGTGGACATAGTGGTGCATATGCGTCAGATCCCCGGCCGTCAGCGCGTAAGACATCCCGAACAAGGCATACAGGCTGTATCCGTACGCCGCTCCCGCACCGAGAGCGACGAGCGTGTCCATATTCGGCGCCCTGTGCCAGAGCCCGCGGAATCCACTGATAAAGAACCGCTGGTTGATGACCATGATCGCTGTTGTCAGCAAAAGCTGGATCAGAGCGAGCGCCATTTGGTTTTGTTCCAGTACTTCGGGCAGATACCATCCCCACATCATATTTCCCATCGAAATGTACATGAGTACGACAAGAAGGGTGACGGATACGAGCAGTCTTGCGCGGAGTTTAGGGGTGTCTTGGTCTTCGAGCACGTTTGCCGGATCGACGGGCTGGGCGTCCCCGCCGGCGGTAGTATTCTCGTTTTGGGTGTTTTTCGGTTCTGCGTGATAGCCGGCATCTTCTACGGCTTTTACGATGAGACCAGCTGGTGCGGTTCCCTCTACGCCCATTGAGTTTGTCAGAAGGCTTACCGATACCGATGATACGCCGGGTACTTTAGAGACTGCTTTTTCGACCCGGGAGCTGCACGCGGCGCAGCTCATGCCTGTTACTTGATATTGTTCCATAGGATCCTCGCTTTTTTACTAGGTAGGTGGCTGCTTTATTTCATCAGTTTGTGAAGGACCGCCACCAGTTCCTCGACGGACTCACCTCCGCCATCCCGGATATCATCCGTGACGCACGTGCGGATGTGGTTTGCCAGCAATACTTTGTTAAAGCTGTTCAGGGCCGCAGTGATGGCCGATACTTGAGTCAGGATATCGATACAGTAGCTGTCTTTTTCCACCATGTTCTGCACGCCGCGCACCTGTCCTTCGATGCGCTTTAAGCGGTTGAGCAGGTCTTTATATTCCTGCTCGTCTCGTCTTTTCTTTTTATTTGTCCGGCAGCATGCTTTTTCCATCTGTAGTTTCTCCGTTCGTAGTTTCTCCATCAATAGTTTCTCCATTTCCAGCTAGCCTATACCCCGCAGGGTATACCCGGTGGGACACACCCTGCGAGCCATCCCCTGTGAGGTATACAGAAAGCAGAATATCTGCATTTATCGTTACTTTGACAGCCGCTAAACCAAAACATGTCAGATATTCCATGCCTGCATGAAATACCTGACGTGTAGGATTCTCTGCATCATTTTCCTCATTATATACCCCCCAGGGGTATACGTCAAGAAAAATGCGCCATTTTTTCTGCTTTTTTACTCTTCTTCCTGTTCCTTCATCTTCTGTGATACGATCTGAGCCAGTTGTTCTTCCGAGGTTTGTGGATCTTGGCGCAGAACACGGTCGAGAATTTCGATTACTTTTTCAAGATAAGCGACCGAGTGGCCCTCGCGGATCAACTGTTTCAGTACATCAGTCAATAACCCGTATGAAATGCGGCCGGGTACGGCCCCGCCGACCAGCACGGGGTATTTGATCTGCAAATTGTCGGTCAGTTCTTTGACGAGTTCCTGGTTCAGGATATGGGCGTAATTGTCCTGTACGGCTCTGCCCAGGCGGCTATCAAAAGTAGGTAGGAGTTCTCTTTCCTTTGAATTACCGCTGTCTTTCGAGCAGGCAGCAGCTTACCGAAAGGCTAACGGACAGTATGTAAGGAAAAATCAATGGAGAGAAACTACCGTAACGGTATATATCGACCTTGATTAAGAACTGAATTATGATAAGCGTATCATTAGAAATAGTGGTACGCTTATTTTTTTCACTCATTTACACCTTTGAATATCAAGCCGCCTTTGGTTATAATGGAAGCCAAGAAAGGACGGTGGGCGGTATGAGGGAAAAACCTTATCACTTGTATGTAGACAGCAGGGAGAAAACATTACTTTTACATAGTCTTGTGGAGCTGAAAAATCAGCTCATACGGCAAGGCAGATACGGGGACTGCGTTGACGAGCTTATCTTCAAGGTAGCCAATGCCCCGATAAAGAAAGTAAAAATTGAATATGTCTAAGGCACATCGTTATGAAGCCGCTTATTCTTAACCCTTTTAAGAGTAAGCGGCTTTTTTGCGTCCTGCGTCCTCTGATACAGTTACATAGCCGCCTTTGACAAAGCGGCTAAATCTATGCGAAAGGAGGACGCACCCATGTCAAATTGCAAAGTAATCGCTCTGACAAATCAGAAAGGCGGTGTCGGCAAGACCACCACGGCGGTCAATCTGGGAGTAACTCTGGCACAGCAGGGTAAGAAAGTCCTGCTCATTGATGCCGATGCACAGGCAAATTTAACCATGTCGCTCGGTTACAGCCGACCAGATGATTTACC
>CAJTTQ010000032.1:0-245 GCA_910579145.1 uncultured Eubacterium sp. | reverse complement strand
TGACGAGGGCGTTGACCTGCTCCCGTCCAACATTGAACTGTCGGGCTTAGAAGTAAGGCTGATTAACGCCATAAGCCGTGAAAGTGTGCTGAAAACCTGCATCAATGAGGTAAAAAAGAATTATGATACAGTCCTTATTGACTGTATGCCGAGTTTAGGTATGCTCACAATCAATGCACTTGCGGCGGCTGACAGCGTGGTTATCCCGACACAGCCCCATTATCTTTCTGCAAAGGGCTTAGAGC
>CAJTTQ010000031.1:26340-27767 GCA_910579145.1 uncultured Eubacterium sp. | reverse complement strand
CCAAAGAGAGCTGTTTATGTGTTATCATATAGATACGACTCCTTTACTGGTGGATATGGATAATTGTTACTGGATATTTCAATTATACCACAGACCAGTGAGGAGTTGTTTTATTTTGTAACAAAAAGAATCCCGTATTTATGCGGGTTCTGGCGTTTCGCAAACGCCTAAGACCCGCCAAACATGAAAGGAGCGATTTACGTAGTAGATCAGAGGATTTCGATTGTTTGAAGGATTGCGGGAGAACGGAGCGATCCGCGGCATCAGAAAGTAGAAATGGAGAGATAAGATATGAACGGGAATATGGATGTAACGATCAAAGAGGCGAGGAAAAAGCTGGGGGTCAGCCAGGAAGCGCTGGCCGATGAACTGGGATTGTCCGTGCAGGCGGTCAGTAAGTGGGAGTGCGGGTTGTCCTGCCCGGATGTGGCACTGCTGCCTCAGCTTGCCGATTATCTGGGGATTTCACTGGATCAGCTCCTGCGCGGCGAGGAGAGGGAAACGGGTGGAGTATTCACTTCGCTGCCTGATGATAAAACGCTGCGGATCGTTCAATGCGTGGGCCGCCGCGTTTTGTCCGTGGACGAATGGAGCAAAATGGGAACGAAGGATGAGATCCCGCTGAATCTTGCTGCAGCTGACGATTCCGGGATGGATGGAATGCGGGAAGTTTCGCTGGAGGTCTGGGGGTCGGCAAAGATCAGCGGTGATGTGGGAGGAGATGTCAATGCCGGAGACAGTGTAGCGTGCGCGAACATAAATGGAGACGTCAGTGCCGGAGACAATGTGGCGTGCGGCAACGTGGGAGGAGGTGTCAACGCCGGAGACGACGTGATGTGTGGCAACGTAGGGGGAAGTGTCAATGCCGGAGACGAGGTGAGATGCTGCAGCGTGAGTGGCAGTATCATGGCTGGCGGCGGCGTAACGATCAGCCAGGAATCGTAAACGGTGCGGGACGCCGGGTTGGTATTTGGGTTTTAGGCAGCAGGTGATCTGCTGCCTTTTGTCGTGCTTTCCTATATTGATCCTACGAGATGAATCCAATCCTCGTTCTGGTGATGTTACTGGCAACCGGAAATGTAAAATCTTTTGTTCGATCGTTTTTGCTCATATGGAAAAAAATGTCGAATGAAGCCAGCTTTTTTCATCGCTCCAGGTAGTCAAACTCGCCATTGTTTCTTTTTTGCTCGGATAGCACTTTTCAAGTGATGGGAAGTAGTGTATAATATAGCTATCAAATTTAGAGATTCATTGGAGGTGTTCTGATGACGGTAGAAGAGTTAAAGAATTTGATAAATACATGGATGGGACCCATGAAGGGGATATCGACATTACAGTTTGCGATCCATTTTGCCTGAAAAATCACTTTACAGATTTTCATTTTTATGTTACTATAATCAAGTTAGAAGAACCAATGCCCGGAATTT
>CAJTTQ010000031.1:0-26296 GCA_910579145.1 uncultured Eubacterium sp. | reverse complement strand
CCTGGCAATTGGCAATTAAAAAATAAATGGAGGTACATCAAAATGATGACGACAGAGAGAAAGGCAGAAATTATCAAAGAATACGGAAGAACACCGAATGACACGGGTTCACCGGAAGTACAGGTAGCACTTTTGACCGAGAGGATCAATGTTCTCACGGAGCATTTGAAAGAGAACAAAAAAGACCATCACTCGCGCAGGGGGCTTTTGAAAATGGTTGGTAAGAGACGAGGTCTTCTTGATTATCTCAAGAGAACAGACCTGGAAAGTTATCGTGCCCTGATCGCTAAACTTGGATTGAGAAAATAAAAATCCTGCTCATTACGGGCAGTGAAAAGAAAATGATAGTGAAACCAAAAACTGGAACAGGTGGTTACACTATCATTTTTTGCACAAAAGAAAAATGTGCAGATGGCGGGATTTTTGTGTTAGTGTTGATTGAAAGTGCAACAAAAGGTAAAAGTGAGTGCCGCTCGCTTTTACAGAGATGAGGGAAATGATGAAACGAGACAGAAGCCAGTCTATGGTGATCCGCGGCGACCGGATCCTGCTTGTGGAGCATGAGCTGTTCGGGCGGGACTTTTACAATCTTCCCGGCGGCGGAATGGAAGAGGGAGAGACGCCGGAACAGGCGGCGCTCCGTGAATTATCCGAGGAATGCGGAGTCGAGGGACGCATTGTCCGCCCGCTCACGATCGAGTACAAGCCCGATATGGAGAGCCGTGTATATACATTTTTGGTAGAAATACCGGAAGATGCAGAGCCGGTCAAGGGAATCGATCCGGAACTTCCGGAAAATGAACAGTCGATCGTGGCAGTCAAGTGGCTGAGGCTGGACGAGATCGCGGAGAGGGACCGGGCCTATCTTTTTGGGGCCGGCTTAATGCGGATTCCTTTTTTTCACGATGAGGTACTTTTATGGGATGGAGATGACATAAGTTATCCGGTGAAAAAAGTGTTTTCATAATGGAAAAATTATGTTATAATCTAAATGTATGTGTCAATGATATTTGGAGAAATGTCCGAGACTTCTGAAAAGCGCATTCGTCTTTGCCGTGCGTTTACGGGAGTGTGTTTTTCAGATGTTTCGGATTCTCTGAGAGAAAGAAAAAAGAAATGAGGAAAAAGTATGTATAAGACATTTTCAATGGAACTTGCCGGGCGTACGCTTTCCGTCGATATCGGACGGGTGGCGGCACAGGCAAATGGTGCGGCATTCATGCACTATGGGAATACGGTTGTATTATCGACAGCTACGGCATCGGAAAAGCCGAGGGAAGGTATTGATTTCTTCCCACTCAGTGTGGAGTATAATGAAAAGATGTATTCGGTGGGGAAGATTCCCGGCGGATTTACGAGGAGGGAGGGAAAACCTTCCGATAATGCCATTTTGACATGCCGTGTCATTGACAGGCCGATGCGTCCGCTCTTTCCGAAAGATTACCGGAACGATGTGACGTTAGAGAATCTCGTGATGTGTGTGGACCAGGACTGCAGTCCAGAACTGACAGCGATGCTTGGATCCGCGTTAGCGACATGTATCTCAGACATTCCGTTTGACGGGCCGACGGCTGCGACGCAGATTGGTCTTGTCGACGGCGAGCTTGTCGTAAACCCGACGTTTGAACAAAGACTTGTCTCGGATCTGGCGCTTACCGTTGCCTCGACGAGGGACAAGGTGATCATGATCGAGGCCGGTGCCAATGAGGTGCCCGAAGACACGATGATCGAGGCGATCTACAAAGCGCATGAGGTGAATGGGCAGATCATTGAATTTTTTGATAAGATCGAGGCGGAGTGCGGAAAGGCAAAACATGAGTACGAGCACTGTGATACGCCGGAAGACCTTTATGATGACATCGTTTCGTTTATTACGCCGGAAGCGATGGAGGAAGCTGTTTTTACGGATGTAAAACAGGTAAGGGAGGAAAATATACGGGGGATCAAAGACCAGCTCGAAGAGCGTTATGCCGAGGATCATCCAGAATGGCTGGAACTCATTGACGAAGCGGTATATAAGTTCCAAAAAAAGACGGTGCGCAAGATGATCTTGAAAGACCACAAGCGTCCCGATGGACGGGAGATCACGCAGATCCGGCCGCTGGCGGCAGAAATCGACGTTCTTCCTACCGTACACGGCTCCGGCCTGTTCCAGAGAGGACAGACACAGGTTCTCAACGTAACGACGCTGGCGCCGCTCGCGGAGAGGCAGAAGCTCGACGGACTGGATGAAAACGCGACTTCGAAGCGCTACATCCATCACTATAATTTCCCGTCGTATTCGGTCGGCGAGACGAGGCCGAGCAGAGGGCCGGGACGGCGTGAGATCGGGCACGGAGCGCTCGCGGAACGGGCACTCATACCAGTGCTTCCATCGGAGGAAGAGTTCCCGTACACGATACGTACCGTATCAGAGATCATGGAATCGAACGGTTCTACTTCCCAGGGAAGTATTTGCGCATCGACACTTTCACTCATGGCGGCCGGTGTTCCGATTAAAGCTCCGGTAGCCGGGATTTCAGTAGGACTTGTGACAGGCGATGCGGACGATGATTATTTGATCCTCACGGATATACAGGGACTCGAAGATTTCTTCGGTGATATGGACTTTAAGGTTGCCGGTACGCATAAAGGAATCACAGCGATCCAGATGGATATTAAGATCCACGGCCTGACACGCGAGATCGTCGAGGGAGCGATCCACAGGACGAAAGAGGCGAGGACATACATTCTCGATGAGGTGATGGCAAAGGCGATTTCGGAGCCGCGTAAAGAGGTGAATGAATACGCACCGAAGATCCGTCAGATCATGATTGATCCATCGAAGATCGGCGATGTGGTCGGACAGCGCGGCAAGACGATCAACACGCTCATCGAGCGCACCGGCGTGAAGATTGACATTACCGATGACGGCGCCGTATCGGTATGCGGCACGGATAAAGCGATGATGGATGAGGCGATCCGTCTCATTGAGATCATTGTCGCCGACTTTGAAAAGGGGCAGATCTTAGAAGGAACCGTGATCAGTATTAAAGATTTTGGCGCATTTATCGAATTCGCGCCGGGCAAGGAAGGTATGGTTCACATTTCCAATATCTGCAAACGCCGGATCAACCACGTCGAGGACGAGCTTACTCTCGGCGACAAAGTGAAGGTAGTCTGCCTTGGAAAGGATAAAATGGGCAGGATTTCCTTCAGTATCAAAGATGTGAAAGAAGACAGGAAGTAACCTGTACGGATATTATGAAACGCATAAAAGCGGGCCTCGGATTCCGGGGCTCGCCTTATGATTCTTTTTATAAAGTACATAAACAGTTTTTGGAAAATCATTGTGTGAAATAGCAGGCGTATAATTATGTGTGAAAGTGCCACACTACCTAATGTGATTTAGTATGTTATCATTTGAAAGGGAAGGTGTGTGCATGGGGACCGATTATATAAAGGAATACGGAAAATGTCAGCTTGGAGGGATCCAGCTATTATCTATCATTGGGGAGATCGAGGGACACGAGTGTGTGTCGGAAAATACCAAATCGACGAAATACGAACATCTTCTTCCGATCCTCGCGTCCGTAGAAGACGATGAGGCGGTAAAGGGGATTTTGTTTCTTGTCAATACCGTGGGAGGAGACGTATCATGCGGCCTGGCTCTTGCGGAGATGATCGCCGGGATCAGTAAGCCGACGGTTTCGCTCATTATCGGGGACAGCCACTCCATCGGGGTACCGTTAGCGGTAGCGACGGATCATTCTTTTATCGTGCCGAGCGCGACGATGATCATCCATCCGGTGCGCATGAGCGGCATGGTGATCGGTGCGCCGCAGACGTATGGGCAGTTCCAGCAGATTCAGGACCGGATCGTGGATTTTATCGTTCGCAACTGTGAGGCGAAGAAGGAGCGGATCGAGGAGTTGATGATGAACCCGAGCATGCTCTCCAAAGATCTGGGGACGGTACTTGTGGGACAGGAAGCCGTAGATGAGAAACTGGTCAATGAGGTGGGTACGATTTCCAAAGCACTGGAATATATAAAAAATCTGACGAAAAGTTAAGGGAAGGGTTTGATGAAAGTGGCAAAGAAAAAAAGAAAAACAGTGAAAAAGATGAAAGAGTCATCTCCACTTGCCAGAGAGATCATACTGTTAGTCATCATTGTTTTTTCGATCTTGTCATTGCTGAGTTTATTTGATCTGTGCGGGGCGGGAGGGAAATTGCTGGCGGGGCTGCTTTTTGGTCTTTTCGGGGCAGCTTCGTACGTATTTCCCGTCTGCCTGCTCGTCGCCAGCGGATTGTATATCTCGAATCCGCAAAATGCGGAATTAAAGAGAAAGATCTATTACAGCGGCGGGCTCTACATATGTTTGTGCGCCATCTTCCAATGGGTCATCGACAGCAAGGCGGATGGTTTGATCGACGTATTCAAAATCTGCAGCAATGAGAGGATCGGCGGCGGCCTGATCGGCGGCATTCTCTCTTATCTGCTCACGCTGGCGGCGGGAAGAGCCGGTTCTCTCACGATCATCTTAGGACTGACGTTATTGTTTGTCATGTTGATCACGAGAAAGCTTATTTTTGTGGCAATCCGTGATCTGTATGAGGAATCTTCCGTGAGGAGGGAGCGCAGCGCGGATCGAATGGAAGAGGAGGATCATGAACAGGAAGAGGCGGTATATGCGGCAGAGAGGCAGATGAAAGTCCATACGTTTGAAAAAAAGAAAAAACGGGCAAAGCTGAAGAAAGAAACGCAAAACCATCCGTCTACGCAGCCGGGGAGTAGACAGGCAGAGAACTGTGCGGCAGAACCTGCGGAGCAGCCAGCAGAGAAGAAGCCGAACATTTCGATCATCCGGGGTGACGCGGCACAGGAGAATGACGGTCACGAGCCGGTCGAACCTGTATATCAAGAGGAACTCGAATCGAAGTTCGGTGCCGGAAAGGACGGGCCGTCATTGAAACCGGAGGCACAAGCCGCCAGCGCCGCGCAGAGCGCAGGGGGGCAGAAGAAAAGAGTCAAAGCCAGTGATGAACAGGTCAGGAGTGAGGTGGAAAAGATCGGGGATGAGATCAGGAAATCGGACGGCGACGCCCGTACATATACATTTCCCCCTCTTTCCTTACTGTCAAAACCGAAAAATAAGGCCAAAATAAGCGACACGGATCTGCTGCAGACGGCGGCAAAATTACAGCAGACGCTGGAGAGTTTTGGCGTCAAGGTGAAGATGGGAGATGTGAGCTGCGGACCGAGCGTGACCAGATATGAGCTTGTGCCGGAGCAGGGCGTGAAGGTCAGCAGTATTACGAGGCTGACCGATGATATCAAACTGAGCCTGGCCGCGTCTGACATCCGTATCGAGGCGCCGATCCCGGGGAAAGCGGCGGTCGGCATCGAAGTGCCGAATGCCAAACGAAATATGGTGACACTCCGCGAATTACTGGAGAGCAAGGAGTTTCAGGAAGCGAAGTCCAATGTGTCATTTGCCGTGGGGAAGGACATCGGGGGAAAAACGATCGTTACCGACATTGCGAAAATGCCGCATCTTCTCGTGGCGGGCGCGACGGGTTCCGGTAAATCTGTCTGCATCAATACGCTGATCATGAGTATTATTTATAAAGCCTCTCCTGATGACGTTAAGTTTATCATGGTCGATCCAAAGATGGTGGAATTGACGGCTTACGCGGATATCCCGCATCTGATGATACCGGTCGTAACCGATCCGAAAAAAGCGTCCGCCGCGCTGAACTGGGCGGTACAGGAAATGACAGTCCGGTACAATAAATTTGCGGAACTCGGTGTCCGGGATATGAAAAGTTATAATAAAAAGATTGCCGGCCAGAAACAAACGGAGGAAGGCGATCATGAGAAGATGTGTCAGATCGTCATTATCGTAGATGAGTTTGCGGATCTGATGATGGTTGCCCCTGGCGAGGTCGAGGACGCCGTGTGCCGGCTGGCGCAATTGGCGCGCGCGGCGGGGATCCATCTGGTGCTTGCGACACAGCGTCCGTCCGTCAACGTGATCACAGGACTGATCAAGGCGAATATCCCGTCACGTATCGCGCTTTCGGTGTCGTCTGCCATCGATTCGCGCACGATCATAGACGGCGCGGGGGCGGAAAAGCTCCTCGGGAACGGGGATATGCTGTTCGCACCGCAGGATTATCCGAAACCGGTTCGGATCCAGGGCGCGTTTGTTTCGGATGAGGAGAGGGATGGCGTCGTTTCCTATTTGAAGGAACAGCAGTCAGGGCCGTCCTATAATGAAGAGATCACGAAACATATCGAGGCGAATCCGGTCGGAACGAAGACGGGAATTGCCGGCAGTTCTACGTCGGACGCCGGACAGGATGAGCTGTTTACGGAGGCCGCGAGGTTTATTATCGAAAAAGATAAGGCGTCCATCGGCATGCTGCAGCGCGTGTTCCGCATCGGATTTAACCGCGCGGCGCGTATTATGGATCAGTTGTGTGAGGCCGGTGTCGTAGGCCCGGAAGAGGGGACGAAACCGCGGACGATCCTGATGACGATGGAGCAGTTTGAGAATGAAGGAATGGAACAATAGCTGTCAGAGAGGCGGAAATACGCAGAGACAGAGAAACGGAGGTCAATATGAAAGGATGGATCATTGTAAACGGATTTTTGTACACAGATAAGTTTTCGGAGATCGCTGAAATGTTTGTGAATGCGGCGACGGCGCATCACATCAGTCTGGAAGTGAAATCCAACTGCGAAATCTATAGCGGGATCTTTCAGATGGATCCGTCGGTAGAAAAACCTGATTTTGTTTTGTTCTGGGATAAGGATATTATTTTGGCCAGATATTTGGAAATTTCAGGCATACCGGTATTTAATAACAGCAAAGCGATTGAGATCTGTGACGATAAGAGAAAGACGTATACGGCTTTTTTAGAGGCCGGCCTTCCGATCCCGCCGACAGTTTCGGCGCCGATGACATATGAAAATATCGGTTTTTCTTCGCTGAAATTTGTAAAGCCGATCATTACCAAACTGGGGTACCCCATCATCTTAAAAGAAGCGTTTGGTTCTTTTGGCGATCAGGTCTACAAAGCGGACGATCCGAAAATGCTGAAACGGCTGTTACTCGATCTGCAGCAGACCCCGTTTTTATTCCAGAAATATATCAGCACGAGCCACGGCCAGGACGTCAGGATCCAGGTTGTCGGGGGAAAAGTGATCGCGAGTATGCGGCGGTTTTCCGATAAGGATTTTCGCGCGAATATTACATACGGCGGAAGCAAGGAGAAATATGAACCGGACGAGAAAGCCTGCGCGCTGGCGATCGCCGCCTGTAAAGCAGTAGGATGTGATTTCGGCGGCGTCGATCTTTTGTTTGGCAAAAAGGGATTTCTCGTCTGTGAGGTCAATTCAAATGCGCATTTTAAAAATTTGTACGACTGTACCGGGATCAATGCGGCGGACGCCATTATTGAGTACATCATTGACAAAATGAACGGGTAGCCGCTGATGTATGTTTGGATGGTGTATGACCGGGAAGGACTGGCACGCAATCAAAGTTATATATCTTTGTTTAGCAGGCATTTCCAGACGTATGGCCTGTGCGTCAAGGCGGTTCTTGACGATCAGGTCGAGCAGAAACTTTCGGCGGGAGAGCGCCCGTATTGTGTGTTTGTGCGCACGATAAATCCGCCGGTCAACCGCATTTTGGAAGCGAAGGGGATTGCTGTTTTTAACTCGTATGAGGTGAGCGTTATCTGCAATGACAAAGGGCGTACGCTTGCGCGGTTCCGGGAGAAGGTGCTCTCCGTCCCGAGCATTACGCTCGAGGGAGGGGAGTGGGAGCGTTTTTTGGAGGAGGAAGGGCGGGAGCTTTTCCGTGTGCGCCGCTATTTTTCCGAGCGCTTTTCATCTCTTCCCTCGTCGTCCGGCGCTGCTTTGTCCAGCCAAGTTTCGAACTGCCCTGCCTTTGGGGAACAGGAGCGCGATCTGATCGGGCGGGCAGAGGATTTTGTACTAAAGACCGTGGACGGGCACGGCGGGAGCGAAGTGTATCTGGTTTGCGGGGAACGCGGGCGGATCCGAGCGGCATGCCAGCGAAGAGGAACAGAAAATGTGGGCGGGCGTTCGATTTCCGGGCGAAAAATGGTGTTACAGCCACTCATCAAAAACGGCGGCCAGTTTCGGGACATGCGCGTGTATGTGATCGGGAAACGGATCGTGGCGGCAGTCATGCGCAGTTCTACCAGGGATTTCCGGGCAAATTATTCCCGCGGGGGAGATGTGGCGCTCGTTAAACTCCGAGACGATCAGGAACAGATCGTCAGCCGGATCGTGAACGAACTTGATTTTGGTATGGCAGGTATTGATTTTCTATTTGACAGGGATGGGAATATGGTGTTAAATGAAATAGAAGACGTGGCAGGATCGCGCATGCTCTACGAGTGTGCGCCGCATATAGATATTGTCAGTCAGTACGTGGAATATGTTATGACGTGTGTGAACAGGTAGTGAATTTGACACTACCGGAAAGAAAGAGGAGGTTTTGCAATGAAATCAGATATTGATATTGCGCTTGAGGCCGAGCTCCAGCCGATCCAGAAAGTGGCACAGAAGCTCGAACTTTCGGGAGACGATTTGGATCTGTACGGAAAGTATAAGGCAAAATTGACCGATGAACTGTGGGAAAAGATCAAGGATAGACGGGACGGGAAACTCATTCTCGTGACGGCGATCAATCCGACGCCGGCCGGAGAGGGCAAGACGACGACGACGGTCGGTCTCGGGCAGGCGATGAGTAAGATCGGGAAGAAGGCAGTGATCGCGCTGCGGGAGCCATCCCTTGGCCCGTGTTTTGGTTTAAAGGGAGGGGCCGCCGGCGGCGGATATGCCCAGGTCGTTCCGATGGATGAACTGAATCTTCACTTTACCGGTGATTTTCACGCTATCACATCGGCCAATAATCTGCTCGCCGCGATGTTAGATAACCATATCCAGCAGGGCAATACGCTCCGCATTGATACGAAGCAGATCGTCTGGAAACGATGCGTGGATATGAATGACCGGGTATTGCGCAATATCACGGTCGGCCTCGGCCGGAAAGCCGACGGCGTGACGAGGGAGGATCATTTCATCATCACGGTTGCCTCTGAAATCATGGCGATCCTCTGTCTGGCGGAAAACATGAAAGACCTGAAAGAACGGCTCGGGCGGATCATCGTCGCCTATAATTATGAGGGCGAGCCGGTGACGGCGGAGCAGCTGAACGCGGTGGGAGCGATGGCGGCTCTTTTGAAGGAGGCATTAAAGCCGAACCTGATCCAGACGTTAGAGCACACACCGGCGATCGTGCACGGCGGGCCGTTTGCCAATATCGCCCACGGCTGCAATAGTATGCGCGGTACGAAGACGGCGCTGAAGCTTGCCGATTATATCATTACCGAGGCCGGATTTGGTGCGGATCTCGGAGCGGAGAAGTTTTTTGATATCAAGTGCCGCATGGGCGGCTTCCGGCCGGATGCGGTCGTTTTGGTGGCAACGGTGCGCGCATTGAAATACAATGGCGGTGTCGCCAAAGAAAATCTTGGCACGGAGGATTTAGACGCCTTAAAACGAGGTATCGTCAATTTAGAAAAACATATGGAAAATATCGCGAAATATGATGTGCCGTGTGTCGTCACCCTGAACCAGTTTGTGACGGATACCGAGGCAGAAATATCATTTGTCAGGAATTTCTGTGAGGAGAGGGGCTGTGAGTTCGCGCTTTCGAGAGTTTGGGAACAAGGCGGAGAGGGCGGCATCGAACTGGCGAATAAAGTTGTGGATACTATTGACTCGAAAGAGAGTCATTTCCACTGTCTGTATGAAGATTCCCTATCGCTTCGCGAGAAGATCGAGACGGTGGCAAAGGAAATCTACGGAGCCGGAAATGTCGTATATGAGGGGGCGGCCAGTCAGGAGATTGACCGTTTGGAACGTCTGGGATTTGGAAATATGCCGGTTTGTATGGCGAAAAACCAGTACTCACTTTCGGATGATCCGAAGGTGCTCGGCAGGCCGGAGGGCTTTACGATCCATATCCGGGATGTGTATGTTTCGGCAGGAGCGGGGTTTGTCGTGGCCATAACGGGAACGATCATGACGATGCCGGGACTTCCGAACGTGCCGGCGGCAGAGCGTATTGATGTCGATGAGAGCGGCCGGATTACGGGGTTGTTTTAAGGAAGAAAACCGGAAAATAAATTCGGACCATTGCAGATTCATAAAACGATCTGTAATGGTCCGTTATTTTTTGTTTTTTCTGTTAAGCTTTTTTCTTCAATTCAAACTGTCCCACCAATTCATCCAGCATCGTTGCCTGCGCAGATAATTCCTCGCTCGTCGCGGAGGCTTCTTCGGCAGTGGCGGCGTTGCTTTCAACAACTCCCGAAATCTGGTTCACGCCTATTTCTGCCTGTCTCATCGATTCTGCGTGATCTTCCATGATGACTTTCAGGCTTTTAGAGAAGTCAGCGATCTGTTTGATTCCCTGTACGACAGACTCAATGGCGTTGGAGGCGTGGTCCGCAGCACGGTTTCCTTCTGAAACTTCTTTTATGGAAGCTTCGATCAACTCCCTCGTATCGACAGCTGCCTTCGCGCTCTGGTCAGCCAGTTCACGGATCTGATCCGCAACGACGGCGAAACCACGTCCGGATTCTCCGGCACGCGCTGCCTCGATCGAAGCATTTAGGGAAAGGAGGTTCGTCTGCGCGGCGATGGATTCGATCTCGGAAATGATATCCCCGATCCGCGTAGAGGTCTCGTTGATGCGGTTCATCGCTGCCATCATCGTATCCATTTCCTGACGGCTGTTGTCAGCCTGGTCTGCGTATTGCTGGGCTTTCGTATAAGACTCGTCCGCATTTGCGGCGCTCTTTTCCATCGCTTCCGTGATGTCGGAAATCGTAGCGTGCAGTTCTACTACGGAATTTGCCTGATCGGTTGCCCCTTCAGCAAGGCACTGGGAAGCGTTTGCCAGTTCGTTTGAGCCGGCGGATACCTGATTGGATGCGTCGCCGATTGACAGAAGAGTTTCTGTCATCTGATCCCGCAATCCGCGCATGGAAATGTACAGTTTTTCGAAATCTCCGGTATATTTTTCAGAAATCTTTGACCGGACCGTATAGTTTCCAGCGGACATTTCTCCCAGTACTTCTCCGATATCCAGTATGATGCTGTCTAAGTTGGCCGCCATTTCTTTGGCGTCGTTTGCCATGTCTTCGACTTCGTCCCCCGTGTTGACGGCAGGAAACGGAGAGGAGAAATCTCCAGCGGCAAATGTCTTGAGACGTTCGCCAAGTTTTTGCAGGGGAACCGAGATCCTCTTTGCAATTTTTTTACTGATCTTTGAAGCAAAAATCATTGCCATAATGATAATGGCGATGATGGCGGCGGCAAGCACCCAGTCCGCAATCGTGAGCGCTCTTGCCAAACTGTTTCCTTCGTCCACTTTGACCGTTAAAAGCTGATCCAGTTTTGTATATATGCTGTCATAGGCATCTGCGAGTTCCGTCAGTGCTAATTCCTGTGCCTGTACGCAGAGGGCCCTGTCTGTCGTGGCGCCAAGTTCCATGATCTTCGCATCCAACACCCAGTAAGCTTCTAGTTCAGTCTTGATCGCTTCGTAAGTTTCCCGTCCATCTTCGGAAACGATGGTATTCTCAATCTGGGAAAAATAGTCATCAAATCGTTCTTTTTGTTCTGTGTGCTGCGTGACGACTGTGTTAATAGCATCCGCGTCATCATAACCGATCGCCGCCCGCAGGGATGAGCGGAGATCCGCAAACTCAAACATTGCTTTTCCAATATCCCCCTGTGCAAATCCAAAGTTTTTCAACGCATACGAATATCTGTTTGATATGGTGATAAGCGCGATCAAGCCGATGAGGGCTCCTGCTGCGATGATCATTGAAACTTTAAAAATAGAAACGCTAAGCCGTTTCTCGATACTTTCTCTTTTTTCCATGTGTAAATGCTCCTTTCGAATGTAACTATGTAAGAATGATAGATTTGGATAAGAAATAAACGCTATCGTAGTATTTTTTAATTATCCTAACAGTATTGATTATACTCTCATTTAAATAAAATTTCAATGATTCGTTACAAATTGTTTTCATTTTGATAGATAAAATTGTACATATTGTTCAAAAACATTAAAATGGGGAGTTGACAAAACGGGATGCGTCGGTTACAATAATGTTAACCAAAAATAAAAAAGGAGTTAACATTATGAACTTATCCAAACAGACTCTTGTAATCACAAAAATCACGCTGATGACAGCTTTTTTGGTAGCAGCGTCCTATCTTGTCATCCCGCTCCCGTTTGCGGTGGCTGCTATCAGTATTCAGACACTGGCTATTAATCTGATCGCGCTCTTGCTGCCACCGGTGCAGGCGGGGTTATCGATCGTCATTTACATATTGCTCGGTGCGGTCGGTCTGCCGGTGTTTAATGGCGGAAATGGAGGGATAGGCTATCTGTTAGGGCCGACAGGGGGCTTTTTTGCCGGATTTATCGCAGCTGTCGTCTTAATCTCGCTTTTGAAAGGAAAGAAGTACAGTCTTGTCCGTTACTCTATCGTAACAGTATTTATTGGGATCCCGGTCATGTATCTGTTTGCGCTGGGCTGGATGGTCTATGTTACCGGAATGTCAGTAAGAGATGCGTTTTTGGCAGGATGCGCACCATTTCTGCTGGGAGATGCCGCAAAGTGTATCGTGGCAGGTATCGTGGCAAGACCGCTTTTTAAGGTAATGAATCAATATGAAGAAAATCGAGTATTATCAAAAGAAACTGTATGACGGTAAACTGCTTCAAAAAGAAGAGCTGATGGAGCTGTCGGAAGAGCCATTGGAGCCGCTGTGCGAGGCGGCGGATGAAATACGCAGGCATTTTTGCGGGGATGTGTTTGATCTCTGCGCGGTGATCAGTGCGAAGGGCGGGAGATGTACGGAGGACTGCGCTTTTTGTCCGCAGTCAGGCATTTCAAAAGCCATCGACACGATACCGGAATTTCCGCTGCTCGGCACGGAAGATCTCGTCCGTGACGCAAAAGAAAAGGAGCGGAAGGGGATCATGGCATATGGCATCGTGGCGTCGGGCAGGGTAATATCCGGCCATGAGGCAAAGCAGCTTGCGAAGTCCCTGGTCAAACTGCGGAAAGAGACAAACCTCCGCCTGTGTGCTTCACTTGGCCTGCTTGACCGGCAAAAGCTGGAGAGGCTTCGCGACGCGGGACTGCAGATGGTACACAATAACCTTGAGAGTTCAGAGCGCCATTTTCGCAGCATATGTACGACGCATACTTATGAAGAGAAGAGAACCGTGATCCGTGCGGCAAAAAATGCCGGGCTTTCGGTGTGCAGCGGCGCGCTGTTTGGGATCGGTGAGTCGATGGAAGACCGCATCGAACTGGCGCTGAATGAGCGGTCGCTCGGCGTGACCTCGGTTCCGGTCAATATGCTTGATCCGGCGCCGGGAACGCCGCTGGAACATTCGGCGCCGCTTGGTGTGGATGACATGCGCAGGATCGTTGCGGTATTTCGTTTTGCGCTGCCGGCTGCGTTCATCCGTCTGGCGGCTGGGCGGGAGTATTTGGAAGATCAGGGAAGATCCTGTTTTCTCTCCGGAGCAAATGCCGCGATCAGCGGCGATTTTCTGACGACGATGGGAATTTCGATCGAAACGGATGGGAACATGCTCCGGGAGATCGGATATAGAGTTTGAGAAACGTATCATTTTGGGCCAGTAGTTTCGCGGGGATGCCGGGACGTGTTATTCGGTGCGGCTGTCACAGAATTCCCCGTACTTATCATCCACGAGCTGGTCGATGTATCCTTTGTTAAAAAGCGGAAATTGCTGGGCGATTTCTGCTTTTAATTGTTCTGTCACATGTAAAAATTCTTCCTCTTCACTTAGTTCATCATCTCCGAGAGAGGCCAGATATTCGTCTGTAAAATGTTCTTCGATATATTCTTTCACTTTTTCCACGACAAGTTCTTCTTCGGAAACAAGTCCTTTGATCGTTCCGGCTTTTCGGAAGGAGGAGATACCGATTCCGAGAAAAACCGTAAAGACAATGGCCAGTATCGCCGTCGAGAACGTACTGAAGATCGAAAAGACCCCGGCTGCGTTGGCAATGACGAATAAATAGCCGAGTATCGAAAAAGCGATAAAGGAGTAGGCGGTGAATTTGAGGTCGGTATATTTATCGCGTTTGTTTACATATACGGTGCTTGACTCTGTCCGCAGATCCGACAGCAGTTCATTGGCTTCCTCCTCTTTGATTTCTTCCAGCCGTGATTCGAGCGCCGGCACCAGTTGTTCGAGATCGGCTTCCTCTATTTCTTCGTTTTCCGCAAGTTCGTTTAAGATCGCGCGCGCGTGTTCTGCTTCCTCATAAGAGACGGCGATACAAAAGCCGTCTTTGTCTTCTGACGGGATGAGACCGCATGTCTGGATACCGGAAAATTTGAAAAAGCGGATGAATTTGTTTCCGGAGGCCTCATCCGTTACGCTGCCGATCATCTGAGGCGCGGTCGGATCTATTTCTTCTGGAAGTTCCGTTACCAGGTCACAGCCGCAGTCGACACATGTTGTAATCCCATCGACATATTCGTTTTTACATTTTGGACACCACATAGATTCGCTCCTTTGCTTTTTTCTTATGATAGTAACATATTCGTTCGTAAATTGCAATTTTTTCTTGTCGGGAAATTCCGGGAATGCTATAATGGTACACAGTGCAAAAGGAGAAACAGAAAGGAACAAAAATATGGCATTGAAAAAGAAACGAACGCTTGCGCTGCCGGACGAGATCCTGATGCGGATCGAGAAGCCGGCCAGATATACAGGTAATGAGATCAACATGGTAAAAAAGGATCCGTCCGCTGTGGAGATCCGTTTTTGTATGTGTTTTCCTGATGTGTACGAGATCGGGATGTCGCATTTAGGCATACAGATCCTTTATGATATGTTTAACCGCTGGGACGATACGTATTGTGAGAGGGTATATTCGCCGTGGCCGGATCTGGACCGGATCATGAGGGAACAAAAAATTCCCCTGTTTGCGCTCGAGACCCAGCAGCCGGTCAGACAATTTGATTTTCTCGGCATCACGCTCCAGTATGAGATGTGTTATACGAATATATTGCAGATCCTTGACCTTTCGGGGATTCCTCTCTATGCCAGGGACCGGACGGGTGATGACCCGTTTGTCATATGCGGCGGGCCCTGCACGTACAACCCGGAGCCGATCGCTGATTTTTTTGACCTTGTGTATATCGGGGAGGGGGAAACGTCTTACCGGGAACTGCTTGACAGGTATAAAGAATGGAAGGGGAGCGGTGCGCCGAGACAGGAATTTTTAGAAGCGGCTGCTGCCGTAGAGGGGATTTACGTCCCGTCGCTCTATGAGGTGGTGTACGAAGAGGACGGGACGATCCAGGAGATGCGCCCTCTTTGTGAAACGGCGCCACGGAGGGTGAAAAAGCAGGTCGTGACCGATATGGGGAACACCTATTATCCCGAAAAACCGCTGGTTCCATATATCCGCGCGACACAGGACAGGGTTGTTTTGGAGATCCAGCGCGGCTGTATCCGCGGCTGCCGCTTCTGCCAGGCCGGTATGATCTACAGGCCGATCCGTCCCCGGAATGTGGAGGAAATGAAGCGGCTGGCAGTAAAGATGTTAGAACATACCGGTTATGAGGAGATCACGTTAAGTTCATTAAGTTCAAGTGATTATAAGGAACTGGCGGAACTTGTCTATTTCCTGATCGAAGAATGCCAGGAGCGCAAGGTGAACGTATCCCTTCCGTCGCTTCGGATCGACGCGTTTTCCCTCGATGTGATGGAGAAGGTGCAGGATGTCAGAAAGAGCAGCCTGACATTTGCGCCGGAAGCCGGGTCACAGCGTATGCGCAATGTCATCAACAAGGGACTGACCGAAGAAGTGATCTTAGACGGGGCAAGGCAGGCGTTCCAGGGCGGTTGGAACCGGGTGAAGCTGTACTTCATGCTCGGGCTGCCAGGGGAGCGGGATGACGATATCGAGGAGATCGCGTTACTGGCAGATAAGATCGCGTCTGTTTATTTTGAGCGCCCGAAAGAAACAAGACAGGGTCGGCCGGAAATTTCGGTGAGTTCTTCGTTTTTTGTGCCAAAGCCGTTTACGCCGTTCCAATGGGCGCCGATGGATACGGCAGGACAGTTCGAGAAAAAAAGGCGTTTTCTGCGGGATAAGGTAAACGAACAGTTAAACCGGCGTTCCATAAGATATCATTGCCACGATGCGGCGACTTCGGAACTGGAGGGGCTTTTTGCGCGCGGTGACCGGAAGCTGTCTGGTGTCATCGAGGAAGCGTATCGCCGCGGCTGTCTGTTTGACGCGTGGACGGACTGGTTCCAGGAAGACGTGTGGGAGCAGGTGCTCTCTGACAAAAACGTTTCCAGGGAGTTTTACAATTATAGGGAGCGCGGGAAAGATGAGGTGTTTCCGTGGGATTTTATCGACATCGGGGTGACGAAAGAGTTTCTCTACCGCGAGTATGAACGGGCAGGGCAGGAAATCGTCACGCCAAACTGCCGGGAGAAGTGCACAGGATGCGGGGCGCACCGGTTTGGTACCGGCGTCTGCGTAGAGAAAGGAGGGCGTGCCGGATGAAGACGAGGATAAGGTTTACGAAGACTGGTTCGTTAAAGTTTATCGGCCATTTGGACTGTATGCGCTTTTTTCAGAAGGCGTTTCGCCGCGCCGGGCTGGATGTGGCATATACGGGCGGTTTCAGTCCGCACCAGATCATGAGTTTTGCGTCACCGCTCAGTGTAGGTACGACGAGCGATGGGGAATATCTCGATGTGACTTTCCAATCCCTGCCGGATGTGCCGGAAGAGGAACTGCTCGCGCTCATGAACGCTTCCATGACAGATGAGATTTTTGTGACGGAGATCCATGTGCTGGATGAAGAGGACGCGGCGTCGAAAAAGACATCAATGGCGCTTCTAAATGCCTGCGATTACCTGATCACATGGAAGGACGGGACGACGTTTAGCGCGAATGTCAAACCACAGGCGGATATTGATCTGCGGGAAACCTTCCTTTCGTTTATGGCGCAGGAGAAGATCCCGGTGAAAAAGAAGACGAAGCGGAGCGAGAAGGAGATCGACCTGAAGCCGTTCATCCTGGGTTTTGCCTTTTCAGGAGAAGAGTTTGAAAATATGACCGGCGCGGCACTGCCGGAGTTGAACAATGAATACGACAGTGAGGATGAACTTTACCTGAAACTTGTCTCGGGCAGTGCGGCGAATATCAAGCCGGAACTTGTGCTGGAAGCTTACGCGCGTTACCTGCATGCGGAACCGGAGCCGTTTTCTTATCAGGTACACCGGATCCAGATGTACTTTGATGATTTGGGGTGATCGGAATGGACGAACGTAAAAGGCAGATGGCGGTCATCCGTCAGGGAGATCAGTATATTTGCGCTGTTTTGGATGGGAACGCGCTCGACGACGTGATCGTGGAGGGGGCGGATGAGCGGGCGCTCCGGATCGGGGATATTTATGTCGGCAGGGTGGATCATGTGGTAAAAAATATCCAGGCGGCTTTTGTGGAAGTGCAGAGACAAATCATGTGCTATCTGCCGCTCAGAGAGTGTGGCTCGGAGAAGGCCGTGGCGGGACAGGAGTTTGCTGTTCAGGTAAAAAAAGCGGCGGTTAAGGCGAAGCAGGCAGTCGTCACCCAAAATCTCGAATTTTCGGGGACATATGCGGTCGTAACCGTGCTAAACCGCGCTAAGACGATATCCACCAAAATAAAGGAGGAGTCTGTCAGGCGGCGTTTACTACAGCTGCTGGCGGCTTATGAGGACGCGCCTTTTGGAATCATTTTGCGAACGGGTTGTCAAAAAGCCGGAGAGGAGCAGATCCGGGCGGAGTGCGAGAGGCTCTTGTACGAGGCGGAAATGGTCGTGAACCGGTCAAAGAGCCGCACGCGTTTTACAACATTGTACCGTGCGGATATGGAACTGATAAAATATGTGCGGGATGGGAAGAGGGAGGCGTTCGACCGCATCATCACCGATGAGAGGGAGATCTATGAGATGCTGAAAAAAGAACCGGCGTGTTCTGGCGAAGAGATCGTTTTTTACGACGATGACCAGTATCCGTTAGATAAGCTGCTCGGAATCCATGCGAAGTTAGAGAAGGCGAAAAAAAAGCATGTCTGGCTAAAGAGCGGCGGTTCACTCGTGATCGAGCCGACGGAGGCGCTCACTGTCATCGACGTCAATACGCAAAAGGCGATTGAGGGAAAGCGCAACCGCGAGACGACTTTTTTCCGGGTCAATGTGGAGGCGGCGCGGGAGGCGGCAAGACAGATCCGGGTGCGTAACCTTTCCGGTATCATTCTCATAGATTTTATTGATATGAAGGAGAGGGCGCACGAGGAGGCGGTGCTGCAGGAACTCCGGAAAGAGTTTGAAAAAGATCCGGTCCGGACAACGGTTGTCGATATGACAAAACTGGGGTTGGTGGAGATTACGAGGATGAAGGTGCGTAAACCGCTGCATGAGAGCCTGTAGTTCTGACATGGTTTGAAAGACCGTTTTTTTCTGTGATATGTTTATTTTTCCCCTTTTCTTCTTATTCTATTTGTGTTAAAATAGGTTAGAATAATCTGGGCGGGGAAAAATAGTATATCAAAACGGATGTAACAGAATTGGAGTTTGTATGCTGAGTGAAAAGAAGATCAAGCTTATGATACGCCTGGCGGATTATGAACAAAATCAGGGAAAGATTGATTAGGAACGCACGAAATATTTTAAACTGGACTATATCCGGTATCAGATCTTAAAGACACTTGTCTGTGTGACCGGAGCGGTATTTCTCGTCATCGTGCTGATCGGTATGTATTATATGGAATTTATTATAACGAACGCGCTGGAACTGGACTACGCGGGCATGGCAAAATATGTACTCGTTCTTTACATTTTGCTTCTCAGTCTGTTTTCCTTTGTTACGGTCAGTGTATCATCGATCCGGTATGAGGTTTCCAAAAACCGTGTGAAGGAGTATTATTCGACGCTGCAGGATCTTCTGGCATATTATGAGGAAGAGGAAGAGGGCGTCAGGGAGGAAAGTGCTTTATGGTAATGGCGTTACTCGTTTTTAAGACGAGATTGAAGGATTTGTATGAAAAACATTATAAAATCATCCGCTCCATCCTTAAAATATTGATTTCAGCCGGATTGTTCGCCGCGGTATTTTACTGCCTGCCGTTTCATCCGGAATGGGACGAGTACGAGGTCCCATTTGTTATCATGATCGCCTTGATCTGCGGATTTATCCCGGATCTGGCTATTATGAGCCTGGTGATGCTGTTTGTGACCTATCAGATCGCGGCCGTTTCCGCCGTGGCGGCATTTGGTTTTTTTGCCCTGATTGCCATTTATTTTCTGTTGTTTGGGCGGTATGCGAAAAAACAGAGTTATCTCGTCCTTTTGATCCCGGTTCTCGGTATCTGGAATCTCTCCTATGTGGTTCCGATCGTGGCGGCACTCTTTCTTTCGCCAGCTATGATTCCGGCGTGCGTCGTCGGCGTGCTCGTCCAGTATGTACTCAAGGGGATACGGGAATACGAGATTCTTTCCCAAAATGCCGTAGATACGGGAAATACGATGGAATCGTTCCAATACATGGTGGATTATGTGGTGAGGAACCGCGAGATGATCATTTTCATGGTGACGTTCGCTCTCGTTTACCTGATCGTATACGCGATCAGGAAGGGAAGATTTAATTACGCGTCGCATGTAGGTATATTTGTGGGGCTCGTGACTTGTATGGCAGGAGTCATTGCGGGTGATGTTTTGTGGTCGATCCCGGCGGATATGACGGAATTGTTCATTGGCCTTGCCATCACGGCTGTGATCGCGTATGCCATCCAATTTTTCCGCATGAGCCTGGATTATACGGGAGTGCGGAAAATGCAGTTTCAGGACGATGAATATTATTATTATGTAAAGGCGGTTCCCAAGCTGAAGGTCGCCGTCGTGGACAAGACGGTTACGAGGATTGAAGAGGATCGGACGGAAGAAAAGATCGATCTGAAAGAGGAAATTGAAAAAGTGCTGGAAGAAGATATGAATCCCGATAGCAAGTGACATCACCGGACAGGAGTTGAGCAGTATGGAAACAATACGGACATTTTTCAGGGATTACGTGGCATGGCTTTCCATGCCGAGCATAAATATAATAGATATTATAGAAATACTGGTGATTGCGTTCGCGGTGTACCACATCGTGATCTGGGTAAAGGATACGCGTGCCTGGGTGCTGATGAAGGGAATTATCGTGTTGTGTTTTATTTGGCTTGTAGCGGCAATCCTCGATATGAATGTGCTGCTTTGGATCTTTCAGAACGTCATGGTGATCGGAATTACGGCGATCGTGGTCGTATTCCAGCCGGAGTTCCGAAACGCCTTGGAGCAGTTAGGAAGGAAGTCGTTTACGTCTATTACGCCATTTGATGACAGCAAGGCAAAATATGAGAGGTATTCTGACCGGTGTATCCATGCCGTGATAAAAGCGGTATATGAGATGGCGAAAGTGAAGACGGGAGCGCTGATCGTGGTGGAGCGGGACATCCAGTGCCGTGAGTTTGAGAGGACGGGAATCCCGATCGACGCTGAGATCAGCAGCCAGCTTCTGATCAATATATTTGAGCACAATACGCCGCTGCATGACGGGGCTGTTATTTTACGTGATAACCGGGTCGTGTCCGCGACGTGCTATCTGCCGCTGTCGGATAATCTCGCGCTGAGCAAGGAACTTGGCACAAGGCACCGCGCCGGCCTCGGGGTGAGTGAGGTGTCGGATTCACTGACGATCATCGTGTCCGAGGAGACCGGCATGGTTTCGGTGGCAAGAGAGGGGAAACTAAAACGGAATGTAGATGCGGAATCTTTGGAGAAATTGTTAAAGAAAATATCGAGAAAAGCGTCTGACGGTGCCCGAATGAGATGGTGGAAGGGGAGAAGGCGAGCATGAAGAAAAGAATCATGAAAAATTTTGTCTTAAAAATTTTATCTGTCGTCGTTGCCTTTTTTGTATGGCTCGTCATTATCAATATTATCGATCCGACGACGACGAGGCATTTTACCGATATTCCAGTGGAAATCCTGAATGAAAATGTGATCACGTCGGCCAATCAGGTATTTGAGGTGGAGTCCGGTGATAAGGTGGATGTTACGGTTAAAGGAAAACGGAGTTTTATCGAGGGGATCGATGAATCCGATTTTTCGGCGAGTGCTGATCTGAGTAAACTTTCTACTGTGAATACGGCCGGCATCCAGGTGAAATTGAATAAATCGACGAAGGAACCGGTTGAACTTGACTGGAATAATGAAGTATTGCGGATTTCCCTGGAAGAAAAGAGCAGCCAGCAGTTTAAGGTACACATCAATTCAGAGGGTGTACTGGCGGATGCGTATGTTCTCGGGGAAATGACGGCACAGCCAAACATGATCGAGGTGTCGGGGGGAAGGTCAAAGATCAAGCGGGTTGCGAGCATCGGAGTCATTCTTACCTTAAACGGGGAGAGCAGTGACTTTGAGACGGATGTGACCCCGATCCTATATGACAGCGACGGAGATGTGATCGACAGTACGAATGTGACATTCAGCAAAGATATGGTCCATGTGGAAGTTCAGGTGCTTCCGACGAAGACGATCCCGGTCCACGTAGACGTGCAGGGAAATCCAGCCGATGGATTTACGCTGATACAGACAGATTTCAAACCGGATGTCGTCATGATATCTGGCACGAGACAGGAACTCGAGAACGTAAAATCCATCACGGTCCCGTTAAATATCGAGGGGGCGAGGAGCAATGTGGAGCAGGAGATCGATCTGGCGCAGTACGTGGACGGATCCGGCTGTGAATTGGTGGATGATTTCAGCGCGGTGTCGATACGCTGTGTCATTGAAAAGAACGGAAAGAGGACATTTTCATTTGTAAATTCCGATATCAGTGTAAAAAATCTTCCGGCCAATCTGAATTTTAGCTATATTGACGAAAATGCGCGTCACAATATAACGATTACCGGAGGGGAAGAGGATCTGCAGCGGGTAACGCTTACGAGTCTTGGCGCCTACATTGATGTGAAAAATCTCGGCGCCGGTTTCCATACGGTAGAGATCATGTTTGATCTGCCGGGAAATCTGCGGCTGAAATCCAAAGTGAGGGTGGACGTCCTACTTACGCAGTCGGGGGATGTACAGCCGAAACCGAATGAACAGACACAAACACCGGAGACGATTGTTCCGCCGACTGCTTCTTAGACGATGCAAATAAATTTGGAAATTAGGAAATGAGGTTGAGAGAAAATGTTAAATTATAAAAGATATGATCGGGTACCTGTTGTGGATTTTCCGGAGCGGACATGGCCAAACAGGGAGATAGAAAAAGCGCCGGTTTGGTGCAGCGTGGATTTACGGGATGGGAATCAGGCTCTGATCGAGCCGATGGTCGTTGAGGAGAAGATTGAATTTTTTAACCTGCTCGTCAAACTGGGCTTTAAGGAGATCGAGGTCGGATTTCCGAGCGCGTCCCAGATCGAGTATGATTTCCTGCGCCAGCTCGTAGACCGGAAACTCATACCGGATGACGTAACGGTACAGGTTTTGTCCCAGTGCCGCGACCATCTGATCGAGAAAACGATTGAATCTCTTCGCGGGATCAAGCGCGCCATCGTCCATATTTACAATTCGACGTCTACGCTGCAGCGTGATGTCGTGTTCCATATGTCAAAAGAGGAGATCAAGCAGATTGCGGTGGACGGCACGAAAATGGTAAAAAAATATATGAAAGATTATGACGGGGAAGTGATCCTCGAGTATTCGCCGGAGAGTTTTACCGGTACGGAGCTTCCGTACGCGCTGGAGGTGTGCGAGGCTGTCCTGGATGAGTGGGGCGCCAGCCGCGATAAGAAGGTGATCATCAACCTTCCCTCCACTGTGGAGACAAATACGCCAAATGTGTTTGCGGACCAGATCGAGTGGATGTCCACGCATTTTACCGACCGTGAGCGCGTGATCTTAAGCATCCATCCGCACAACGACCGCGGGACGGCCGTGGCGTCGGCCGAACTGGCGCTTTTGGCTGGGGCGGAGCGCGTGGAGGGAACGTTATTTGGTAACGGCGAGCGCACGGGAAATGTGGATGTGCTGAACATTGCCTATAACATGTTTTCACAGGGGATCAACCCGGAGCTGGAGATCGAGAATGTGAACGAGATCATCGATGTGTATGAACGGTGTAATAAAATGGATATGGATATGCGCCACCCTTACGCAGGTAAACTTGTCTTTACCGCTTTTTCCGGATCCCATCAGGACGCGATCAACAAGGGCGTCCAGGCGCTGCATGAGAGGAACCAGGAGAAATGGGCCGTGCCATATCTGCCGATCGATCCGAGCGACCTCGGCAGGGAATACGAGCCGATCGTCCGCATCAACAGCCAGTCCGGCAAGGGCGGCGTGGCATTTGTCATGGATACGTATTTCGGATTTAAGCTTCCGAAGAGTATGCACAAAGAATTTGCGGATGTGATCCAGGTCATTTCCGAGCGTCAGGGAGAAGTGGCGCCGGAACAGATCATGAAGGAGTTTAAGGCGAATTATATCGACCGCAAAGAACCTTATCATTTCCGTAAGATCAAGGTGGAAGATTTGGGAAATGATGGAGAGAAGGATCCATTTGACACGAAGATAGATCTTACGTATACGTATCACGGCGAGGAAAAGAAGGTAGAAGCTTATGGTAACGGGCCGATCAATGCGGCTCTGCGCGCGCTTCAGGAGGAGATCCCGATGCACATCAAGGTGCTGGATTATTCGCAGCATGCTCTGCAGCAGGGATCAAACGCGCAGGCTGCCGCCTATATCCATCTGATGGATGAAGAAAAAGGCATCGTCACACATGGCGTGGGCATCAGTTCCCATATCACGAGGGCGTCGGTCCGCGCGCTGTTCAGTGCGATCAATCGTTTTCTGGCAGATGAGGGAATTGCGGGTGAGTAGGTTTATCACAGGAGTATCTGTGTCGATATAATAAGTGTAGGCAGATGGCTGTGCCTTGCGGCATGGAGCGCCGTCTGCCTATTATGTTATCTGTGTTGTTTTGCTAGCTGGCAGAGGGTTTGTCTGCCTGTGAGAAAGAGAGGTGTCAGGGATGGCAGTTGTGATCAGTACAGGAGGTACGAGTGTTCAAAATAATCTGGCAGGACATGTGGGGGCGTCGGGAAGCGGCGTGCGCAAGTCGGTTTCTGTTAAAGGAGACCGCATACAGGTCAATGCAGCGAAGCAGGGGACTATTTTAGACGAGTACCGGAACAGCGGGGTGGATCTCGAAATTTCGGGAGTCGCTGCGGAGGAATCTGTTTTTACCGAAGAGGAACTTGAGCAGATGCGCAAGGAAGACGCAGAGAAGCGGATGAGGGAATCATATCAGCAGCAGGCGGAATCGGCGAAAGAGGCGGCGGAGGGTATGAGTGAAGAGTTTGGCGATCTGGCAAAGGCAGTTGAGATCGCGAGAAGGCTCATGCACGGGGACATCGTGCCGCAGTCAGATGAAAAGTTCCTGATGGATTTTGATAAGGATATGTATCTGGGCGCGAAATCCATGCAGGCGCTTGCCCAGAATGAGGATAAGAAAAAGTATGACAGTATTTTAGAGGAAGAGGAGGAAGAGGAAGGCAGTTCGGTCAGCATGGAGGCCGGGGACGCGGTGATCGATGCGTCGAAGCTGAATCTGTGTCAGGAAGAGTAGGGGCTAAATGTGAAACGTGGTAGTTGTTAGAGGTGAAAAAGCGTTATGGAATATATAAAAGCAAATGAAAAAGATGCGGGATGGATTTTTACTATCGTACAGGACACGATACGGACCATTTATCCCCAATATTATCCGGGCGAAGTTGTAGATTTTTTTTGCGAGCTTCACTGTAAAGAGCATATATCCGAGGATATTAGAAATGGTCATGTCGGTGTTTTGCGAGACGATGATAAAATTGTAGGAACGGGTTGTTTTAAAGATGATCATATCACGAGGGTATATGTCCTGCCGGATTATCAGGGGAAAGGCTATGGAAGTTATATCATGCAGTGTCTGGAAAACGAAATCAGTCAGAAATACGATGCTGTTTATTTGGATGCTTCCCTGCCCGCAAGCCATCTATACGAAAAAAGAGGTTATCAGACAACAAAGCACGAGAGATGGAATGTGGAGAATGGGAGAATACTTGTTTATGAAGTTATGGTAAAATCATTGAAACATACCGCAACCCGCATATGTTACGAAGGGAAAACTTTTATTCCGCGAAGCAATACTGAGAATGGTGAAGTGGATGGACATACCGTATTCGCGTACCACCAAAATAATAATATGCTCCGGTGGAGAGATCATAAAAGGTCATTTGGTTGGAACGGTAGCAGAGAATGGGGAATTAGATTTCTATTATCTGCACATGAATGAACAAAAGCAGGTGCGGGTCGGAGTCTGCCATAGTGTACCGAAGATGTTAGGTAACGGTAAAATAGAACTGTATGAAAAGTGGAAATGGCTAAATGGTGATAAGTCGGAAGGTAAGTCTTTTGTTGTAGAAAAATAAGGATGTTTTCAGCTGCAAATCGGGATTTTGATGGAGGTATTGGTAGTATTTTGTAAAAACAATTCAATGATAGAATTTCAAATGATTGATGGGAGAAATATAGATGTCAAAACAAAAATTGATTATTATAGCAGGCTCTCCGTGTGTGGGGAAAACAACGGTGACACAGAAACTTTTTACTTCTTATGAAAACAGTGCTTATTTTGATGGCGATTGGGCATGGTGTGTCAATCCGTTTTCGGTTGATGATCCGAGGTTGAGAAATGGTGATAAAACAATGTCATTCGCATTATCTACATATTTAAACTCTAGTTTTGATTATGTCTTTTTTTCGTCGATGGTTGTTGTGGATAAAACAATTCGTGAAGCGATACTAAAAGATATAACGGCAAAAGATTATTCTGTTATTGGTATTACCCTGACCTGTTCAGAGGAAACTTTGCGTGAACGTCATAAAAAGCGTGGAGATGCAAATGAATGTTCTTTTTTCTGGCTACATTTAAAACCATATGAAGGCGATTATGTTATCAATACAGATAATAAAAGTGTTCAGCAAATAGTTGATGAAATAAAAGTTATTGTAGATAGTGAGATAAATGGCTAATGGAAATTAAAACAA
>CAJTTQ010000030.1:20038-28523 GCA_910579145.1 uncultured Eubacterium sp. | reverse complement strand
AGGAGGGGTCCTATCTGAGTTACATGTCCATGTTCCTGCTGATGGCCGTGCTTCTTAACTTTGTCATCTTTTTATTGATCGCCAGAAACCCGCAGGGGATCGCTGGTACGATGAGGCAGAAAAAAAGGCGGGTCGTGTACAGGGAGGCTGCGAGGGAGCAGCAGTCAAAGGCCAGGCATCGCTGCGCCATCTGCGGGCGGACCGAGAAGGATGCGCCGCAGATGGAATTTCGTTATTGTTCCAAATGTGAAGGAAATTATGAGTACTGTTCCGATCATTTATTTACGCATGAACATGTGAAGCACTGACCGGCCTGTTCAAACGCGTGTGGAAATAAGAAAAACTTATAAGAGGTGAAAGAAAGGAATTAAGGAACAATGGAGAATTTTTACAAAGAAATTGCGGAATACATCACGGCAATCGCGCAGTACAAAGCAATCATATTTTTCGTGATCGCATGCTATGTATTGTACCATATGTGGTTTAAGCGGGAAGTGGCCGGTGAAGTCAGGCTTTTGGAAAAGCAGATGAAGCCGAACTGGTTTAATATCGCATGCCTTTTGGCGGCGGCGCTCGTGGTAAAAGCGCTGTTTGCCGTGAATTATGAGGGGTATACGACCGACATGACCTGTTTTAAGGCGTGGTCGGATATGATCTATGACAATGGTATTTCGAAGTTTTATTATGTCGACGAAGGAAATGGTTATCCGCCGGGATATATGTTCGTCCTCTGGTGTATGGCGGTATTCCGTCATATATTCGGGATTGAGACAAGTTCTGGTACGGGTGTTTTTCTGATCAAACTGTTTCCAATCCTGTGTGACTTAGGAGCGGCATTTGTCATTTACCTGTTGGCGAAGAAGCGGTTTTCAGAAGGGGTTTCCCTTATGCTTTGTACATTGTACGCGCTGAACCCGATGATGATCATTGATTCGTCGATGTGGGGACAGGTGGACAGTGTGTTTACGCTTACAGTCCTGCTTACGTGTTATCTCTGTATGGAGCAGAAGCGGATCCCGGCCTATTTTGTGTTCTGCCTCGGTGCGCTGCTGAAATTCCAGACGATCATGTTTGCGCCGATCCTGATCTTTACGATCATTGAGCAGGTGTTCCTCAACGATTTCAGCGTAAAGAAAATGGTGCGCGACCTGATCGGCGGCTTGAGCGCGATCGCCGCGATGTTTTTATTCGCGGTGCCGTTTGGGCTCGATGTCGTCGTGCCGAAATATGTAAACAGCCTTGGCCTCTTTGAGTACTGTACGGTCAATGCCTATAATTTCTGGATGATCATGGGGAAAAACTGGGTGGCGCAGACAGAGAAGTTTTTGTTCCTGCCGTGCGAGACATGGGGAAATCTGGCGATCGTGGTGGCAGTGCTCCTAAGTGCGTTCGTATTCTTCCGCATGAAAAAGGATAAATCAAAATATTTTGTGAGTATGGTCGTGCTGATCAGCTGCGTTTTCCTGTTTTCAGTGCGTATGCACGAGAGGTATCTTTTCCCGGCTATTGTACTGATGCTGGCGGCCTTTCTTTACCACCCGACGAAGGAATTCTTTTACGCGTTTGTAGGTTTTTCTGTCGTGCAGTTTATCAATACCTTCCATGTATATTATACGTTTATGGAGCTCGGTACGACGGGGCCGGAAGGGTATATCATGGGGGCGACAGCCGTATTGACGATTTTCTATTTCGGATATGTGCTCTATGGGATCTTCCGTAAAGGAGACGTGGTCTTTGAGCCGAATATCAATACGGGGAAAGATTTCCGCAAGAAGAAAAAAGCGAGATACGCGGAGGCAAACGCGAGAGCGGCGAGGAAAAAGGAAAAATTCAAATTTACGATCACGCCGTCCAAGCCGTTAGAGAAGATCGGACGTGTCGACCTGATCGTCTTGTTTGCCATAATGCTCGTGTACTCGTGTTTTGCCCTGTATGACCTGGGCGATATGAGCGCGCCGGAATCCGGCTGGGAGTCGTTCCAGAACGGCGGCCAGATCGTGCTCGATTTCGGGGAAACGAAGTCATTCACAAATATGTACAGTTATCCGGGGTGTTATGAAGACCGCAAGTTTACGGTTGAGACATCAAATGACGGCGTGACTTACGAAAATAAAGGTGTGGCCAATATCGGCAGCGTGTTCCGCTGGAACGATGTCAAGCTTTCGGATGACGGCGGCGAGAAGTCTGAAAAGTGGGATTTTAATTTACAGACAAGATGGCTTCGTCTCACGTCGCTGGATAATGAATCCATTGTGAAGGAGTTTTTATTTAAGGACGGAGACGGGAACGAAATCGTACCGGCCAATGCGTCGGAGTACAAGGAGCTATTTGATGAGCAGGACGAATTTGACCCGGAAATGGGATTCCGGAGTGGTACGTATTTTGATGAGATCTATCACGGCAGGACCGCGTACGAGATGATCCACGAGTACCGTTCTTATGAGAATACGCATCCGCCGCTCGGAAAATTCTTTATTTCCCTCGGCGTCCGGGTGTTCGGCATGACGCCGTTTGGCTGGCGGATCGTCGGCACGCTGTTCGGGATCGGGATGCTTCCGTTTATGTACATGTTCGGGAAGAGGCTCTTTGGCAAGACATGGCTGGCGGGTATCGTGACGACGCTGTTTGCCTTTGACTTTATGCACTTTACCCAGACGAGGATCGCGACGATCGACGTGTACGGAACATTTTTCATTATCGCCATGTTTTACTTTATGCTGCGGTATTCGCAGACGAGTTTTTATGATACAGATTTTAAAAAGACGCTCATTCCACTGGGCCTTAGCGGACTGATGATGGGACTCGGCTGCGCGAGCAAATGGACGGCGATCTACGCCGGAGCCGGACTCGGCATTTATTTCTTCGGTATCATGTTCCGCCGGTATATGGAGTTTCGTCTGGCGCAGAAAAATCCGAACGGGGAGACGGCGGGGATTTCCCACAGCCATATCATAGATGGATTTCAGCCTCTGCTCATAAAAACACTGGTTGCGTGCGTCGTATTTTTTATCGTCATACCGGGACTGATCTATCTGCTTTCCTATATCCCGTTCCAGGGGGATACGCCGAAGATGGGACTCTGGGAGCGGATGATCGCCAACCAGGAGGGGATGTTCAATTATCATTCCCAGCTCGAGGCTACGCATCCGTATTCCTCGATCTGGTATGAGTGGCCCACGATGATCCGTCCGGTCTTTTATTACAGCAATACTGTGGCAAATGATCTGCGAGAGGGGATCAGCGCGTTTGGAAATCCACTCGTGTGGTGGGCTGGCATTTTTGCCTTTGCGTATATGATCTACCGCATTTTCGCGAAGAGTGACCGCACGGCCTGCTTCCTGTCGTTCGCTTATCTCGTGCAGTATCTCCCGTGGATGCTGGTCAGCCGGTGTACGTTTGCCTACCATTATTTCCCGAGCGTTCCGTTTGTGGCTTTGATGGTAGTTTACAGCCTGTACTGTTTTATCGGTGATGATAAGAAGAAGCGCATCTTTGCCTTTGCCTATTGCGGGGCGGCAGTTGCCCTCTTCGTGATGTTCTATCCGGTGCTGTCGGGACAGCCGGTTGCGTTAGAATATGTGACGAATGGACTGAAATGGCTGAGCGGCTGGGTGCTGGTCTTATAGACGGGATCTGAGCTGCCAGAGGGGAATGAGGATATGAATGAAGGGAAGAAACTGCTGCGGGATCTGAGCCGGGGCGTGAATGTAGAGAAAAACCTACCGCGGTACACAGAGGTATTTGTGGATACGTGTTTTCATGAAGCGTTACTGAAACTTACTTTTTCCGCGTATCTGCTGTACGAACAGAGGGAAGACGGCGCGGGAGAGGGCGTGTGGGATCTGCCGGATGAAGCAAGGTGGTACAGGGAGACGGATTCCCTGCTGCGGCATCTGATCGAGCAGGCAGACAAGCCATTTTGCGCGGAGGTTTACGAGGAACTGGCGGAACAGGCGAAAAAACTGCGAGGGCAGATCAAGGCCGTGATGGAAGTTTATACTACCTATGCGGACCGCCTGATCTGTTTTGACCATGTGCTAGATCGTATGAGATTTTGCTATGAAGAAGAGGATGAGCAGCGGCGGCAGATGAATGACGTAAATGAAGTGCAATTTGTCAATCATGTGATGCAGTTTTTGTTTGAGCCGGACGACAGTGCGGTCCGGGCAGAACGGATGCAGAAGGTCATTCGCGAAATCCCGGTCTTCATGACAAAAAATAAACTTTTCTCCCACATAGCGCAGACGCTTTCTGCCTATGTGGGCGGTGATCAGACGTCGCTTGAGCGCTATTTATACATCCTTCGATCGGTTGCGATGCTGAATCAGCCGGATGAAAGCGTCATTTCAGAAAACCAGAGCAGGGCATGGAGCGAAAAACTCTTTCAGACGGATTTTTCAGCGCTTGACGAAGCCGGATTTTTGGAAATGAAGGCGCGGATGGAGCAGGAGGCCGATCAGCTGAGTCAGGTGACAGATCTTTATGTCCAGCTCCAGGAGATCGTGAATGAGATTTATGCGTTGTGTCTGCTCCGGCGTTACACCGAGAATCAGACGGAGCTTTACACAGACTGTATGGATGTTTTGCGTGATGTGACAGAGAGCCGTTTTCAGGATGAGAAACTGGAAAAACTGGAGGGGAAGATCGAGTACTATGTCGAGACGGCCTCTTATCTGGATTCTCTCCTGCCGGAGATAGAAAAATGGAATCCAGACGGTGCAGGCAATGGGGGGCGCGGTTTGGAACTTCCTGTGTTTTCCATGATCTCGGATCTTTTATCAGACAGTCTGTTTATCGATTTAGAGAAGGGGGACGACACAGAAATCGTGGATGAAGCGATGGTGAATGAAGCTGTCGGGCAATTGACCGATCAACTCTCGCAGTTGTTCGGGACACTGGCCAAAGGGGTAAAACGGACAGTCATGTCCATGATCCTGGCAGAACTTCCTCCGATCTTCCAAAATGCCGAAGAGTGTGTGACATACGTTAGGACAAATGTATTTGGTTGTCAGAACATGGCAGAACGGAAAGCTGTCGTGTCATCCCTGGCACATCTGATGGCGGAAGAAGAATTGTTTGATCTGGAATGGAGCGATTCGGATGATTTATTGGTATGACCATCTTTATACGGACGATGTTTTGTGCAGGAAAAAACAGGATTATAAAAAAGTGGTTGAAGATAAAGTGAGGAAGGGGGTTCCAGGGAGAATACTTTCTCGCAAGATGCTTCCTGGGAAGCATTATTATCTCCTTGTACTTGCCAGTAATCAGGAAAATTTGTTTGAAATAGTGAATACGAACCAGATGTTTTTCCGATATTATGAGTATACAAACATGTATATTGTCGGTATCGCGAAAAGATATGATGGTGCGGTGGAAATTTTGCGGCGCATCATGACAGAGGGGTACGGAGCCGACCTGGCATTTGACCCACGATCTGTTTTTACGAAAAATCGGTTTTTCCCGACCTGACCGTGCGGCAGCGGATATCCGGAGGTGGTTGTATTTGACAGTATTGCTAGCTATATTAAAGGTGATCGGAATGATTTTGCTCGTCTTTTTGGGCCTGCTTGTATTTGTCTGCGCAGCGGTATTGTTCATTCCGGTCCGGTATTCGGTATCGTGTATCGCTGACGGCTCGGTTTCCCTCGGTTTTACGGCATCCTGGTGTCTGCGCGTTGTGAAACTGCAAAAGGGGATGTCAGAGCAGGAAGTTCAATTGTCTTTGTTTGGCTGGAAGATCGGAAAGAAAAAGAAGAGGAAGAAGACGAAAAAGAAAGAGAAAGAGAAAGACGAATCGGGCCCGGGTGCTCCGGGCAATTTGGAGGATTCCGATGATTTAGATAGTACAGCCGGGCACAGTGGCAAACGAGAGGATACGGGGCATCAAAAAACGGGGAAAAAAAAGAAAACCCACAAAAAATCCTTTTCTTTTGAAGGAATATCCAGTATAATATCGTTTATCAGAGATGATGATAATAAGCAGGGAATACAGAAAATCAAAAAGGAACTGTTTTTTTTGTTCCGCTATTTAAAACCTTCGTATGTCAGAGGGCATGTCATTTTCGGGACGGGTGATCCGTGTACGACGGGTTGGGCGCTCGGTATGATCAGCCTGATTCCGGCAGCTTATACGGAAGGGGTCCGCATCGTTCCCGATTTTTCCGAAAAAGAACTGGATGCGGAAATCCACGCAAAGGGAAAGGTCCATTTATTTTATTTTCTACGCATGCTTTTTCGGGGATATATGGATGCCGATATGAAGGCGTTGATTTCAAACGTATTTAATTTTGTTTAAAGATAGAAAGTGAGGTATGTTTCATGAGTGATAATAGTTTTAACAGTACAGTAGAGTCCCTGTTTAAGGGAATGGACAGTTTCATCACGACGAAGACCGTCATCGGTGACGCGGTGCGTTTTGAGGATGGGACGATCGTACTTCCGCTCGTAGATGTGAGTTTCGGTGTGGCCGCAGGGGCGTTCACCGATGAGTCCTCCAAGAAAAATAATGGCGGCGGCGGTATGGGTGGAAAGATCCAGCCGAGTGCGGTTCTCGTCATCAAAGATGGAAATTCGAAACTTGTCAATGTGAAAAATCAGGACGGGATCACAAAAATACTGGATATGGTTCCGGAGTTTGTAGACAAGTTTAAGAAGAAAGATGACGAAGAAGAGAAAAAAACAAAAGAAAATTAAAAAATATTCTTGCATTCTACGGATGAATTTGGTAAAATAGTCATGTTGTGTGTTTAGATGATTAACATAGACTGATAAAAGGAGGTGCTTTTCGTGGCTAAGTGTGCAATTTGTGATAAAAGCGTACATTTCGGTAATGCTGTCAGTCACTCACATAGAAGAAGCAATAAAATGTGGAAACCGAACCTGAAATCGGTAAGAGTGAAAGTGAACGGTGGTACAAAAAAGATGTATGTTTGTACTTCCTGCCTTCGTTCGGGAAAAGTGGAACGCGCCTAAGGAACGGCAGAGGAACGCGTACCAAGGCCTGACTGAAAATCGCAGGCTAAGGCCTAGCTGAAAGACGTAGGCCTTAAAGTTTGCCGGAGGCAAACTTGCTCCGCGCAAGGAGAGCGAACAGATTATAAAATATCTTCCGTCCTGTTTTTTCAGGGGGGGAGATTTTTTTCTTGTTTTGGTTTAGCAGGAGGTGAAGAGGTTGTATCCGATCACGAGGCAGAGGATGATTATGATGATGGCGAGGAAGCCGTTTGTGATGAATAGCATGATGGTCATGCCGATGCCGAGCCAGAATAAGATGAAGCCTAAGAGTCGTTTCATGCTCCGTCGCCGCCTTTCTTTGTTTTAGGAATGGATGAATCTTATTTTATTTTATGCGGATGATGTATAAATGTGACTGTTTTCAGGAATCGTATGAACATGTATACTATTGATAGGGAAATGCAGGCAAGTCTTTTGGCGAAATATGAACGGTACAATGCACTAGCATAAAAATGGGATTTGCTTTTTCTGCCAGATTGAGGTAAAATGTAAGTAGTTTTTTGGGTGATGAATAGATTGGAGGGTCATTATGAGAGGGCAGTTGGACAATGATATGGGTAAGGTTTTGGTAGATGGGAACGTGCTGGCGAAATACGCGGGGTCTGCGGCGGTGGAGTGCGTCGGCGTGGTCGGGATGGCGTCTGTGAATATGAAGGACGGGATCGTACAGCTTTTGAAACGGGATAATATCCGGCACGGGGTTGAGGTCAGGATCGAGAATAATACCCTTTATATTGCCATGCACATCATTGTCGCTTATGGTGTGAGCATTATGACGGTGGCGGAAAACCTGGTAGATAATGTTAAATACAGGGTAGAGGAATTTACCGGGATGGAAGTTGGGAAAATAGTCATATGTGTAGAGGACGTCAAAGTGGTAAATTAGTGTGATTTTGGAGGAAAATATAGTGACAGTGAAGACGATGGATGCGCTGCTTGTAAAGAAATGTTTTCTTTCAGGCGCTGCGGCGATTCAGGCAAAAAAAGAATATATCAACGAATTAAATGTATTTCCGGTTCCTGATGGGGATACGGGGACGAATATGACGATGACGATCCAATCGGCGGCAAATGAAGTGGCGGCCCTTGAAAACCCGAAGATGGAAGATATCTGTAAGGCGATCTCCGGCGGGTCGCTGCGCGGGGCGAGGGGGAACTCGGGCGTTATTCTTTCCCAGCTTTTGCGCGGGTTTACGAAAGTGATCAAAAAATCGGATGAGATCCATGTGAACACGCTTGTCCAGGGGTTTGAGAAGGCAGTCGATTCTGCCTATAAAGCCGTGATGAAGCCAAAAGAGGGGACGATCCTCACCGTGGCGAAGGGCGGGGCGGTCAAGGCGGCTAAGATCGCGAAGGAATGTGACGACCTGGTTGCGTTTGCTGACAAGGTGATCGAGGAAATGCGCCGGGTGCTGAACCAGACGCCGGAAATGCTTCCGGTACTAAAGGAGGCGGGCGTGGTTGATTC
>CAJTTQ010000030.1:0-20028 GCA_910579145.1 uncultured Eubacterium sp. | reverse complement strand
GGCGGCGAGGGGCTCGTGACAATCCTCGAAGGAATGCGCGATGCCCTTATGGGAAAAGAGATCGATTATGAACAGGTGGTACAGAAGCCATCGGAAAAGCCAGCGGAAGGTTCCGCCGAAGTACGGGGCGCTTCTGCCGGAGGGCTCAGCACGGAAGACATCCGGTTTGGTTATTGTACGGAATTTATCATCCAGCTCGAACGGGGATTTTCTTCTGATGACGAGTCGGAGATGAAAAAATATCTGCAGGGGATCGGAGATTCGATCGTGTGCGTAGCCGATGAGGATATTGTAAAGATCCATGTCCACACAAATGACCCGGGTCTGGCGATCCAGAAGGGACTTTCATACGGGGAACTGTCGCGGATGAAGATCGACAACATGCGGGAAGAACACAATGAGCGCGTGATCCTCTCCTCACAGAGCCAGCCGGACAAAACGGGACAGACAGAGAGCGCGCCGCGGAAGGAGAAGGCGGAGCAGCCGCGGAAAGAGGCCGGTTTTATAAGCGTTTCCGCCGGAGACGGGCTGAGTACGATCTTTCGGGAGCTCGGCGTGGACGTCGTGATCGAAGGCGGACAGACGATGAATCCGAGCACGGAAGATATATTGGAGGCGGTTTCTCAGGTAAACGCGGATACGGTCTATGTATTTCCGAACAATTCCAATATCATACTGGCGGCAAACCAAGCAAAAGCGCTGACGGAAGATAAGGATATCCGGGTGATCCCGACGAAAAATATCCCGCAGGGGATCAACGCCATGATCCATTATATGGATGGGAGCAGTGCCGAAGAAAATGAGCAGTCGATGACCGAGGCGATCGGACAGATCAAGAGCGGCCAGGTGACGTATGCGGTGCGCGATACGTCCATTGACGGAAAAGAGATCAAGCAGGGCGATATCATGGGACTGAGCGACAAGACGATCGAGGCAGTCGGCCGTGATATCAAAGAGACGACGGTTGAGCTCGTCCGGCAGCTGATGGAGGAAGAGACGGAGTTAGTGACGTTGTATTACGGGAATGATGTCTCGGAAGAAGAGGCAGACGGGATCGCAGAAGCGGTGGCTGGAATCAGGGAAGACATTGAAGTAGAGGTAGAGTATGGCGGGCAGCCTATCTATTATTATTTTATCTCACTGGAGTGAGAAGTTTCTGGAATCAGGGAAAATATCGAGGTAGAGGCAGGGTACGGCTGACAGCCGATAATTATCACTATCTCACTGGAGTGAGCGGGTTTTGGAATCGAGGAAAATATCGAGGTAGAGGCAGGGTACGGCTGACAGCCGATGATATATCACTATCTCACTGGAGTGAGCGGAAGGGAACGGGCGGGCCGTGGTGAATGCCACGGCTTTTGCCGTTTATGGAAAGCATGGTGCGCACGGCGTGCGCGGAAAAGAGGTAAGTTGTGGATAAACTTGTATTGATCGACGGAAACAGTATTGTAAACCGGGCGTTTTACGGGGTGCCTGACCTGACAAATAAGGAAGGACTCCATACAAATGCCATTTACGGGTTTTTAAATATTCTCATCAAAGTGATCGAAGAAGAATCGCCGACACATCTGCTCGTGGCATTTGATGTCAAGGCGCCGACGTTCCGGCATGAAATGTATGAGGAGTACAAGGGGACGAGAAAGCCGATGCCGGATGATCTGCGGGAGCAGATCCCGGTGCTGAAAGAAGTGCTGTCTGCCATGAACATACAGATGAAAGAGCAGGAAGGGATCGAGGCGGATGATATTTTAGGGACGATGGCAAAGAGCGGTGAGGGGAGCGGTATGGATGTGTGCGTCGTCTCCGGCGACCGGGACCTCTTACAGCTGGCGACGGACAAGATCAAGATCCGGATCCCCAAGACAAAGGGAGGGAAGACGATCGTAGAAGACTATTACCGCCCGCAGGTCATTGAAAAATTCGGGGTGACGCCGGAACAGATCGTGGATCTGAAAGGGCTGATGGGAGATTCTTCTGATAATATCCCGGGTGTTCCGGGCGTCGGTGAGAAGACGGCCGTGAAAATACTGACGCTGTTCGGTACAGTCGAACAGGCGATTGAGCACGTAGACGACATTACGCCGAACCGGGCGAGGGAGGCTGTGAAAAATAATACGAAGCTTGCCCTGTTAAGTAAGAAACTGGCGGCGATCAAAACGGACTGCAGGCTTGGTGTGAAAATGGACGACTGCCAGATCAGTAATATCTTTACGGAAGAAGCGTATGCTGTCATCCAGCGGCTGGAGTTTAAATCGATGATGGCACGGTTCCAGAGCGATACCGGAGCGAACCTGTCGCTGGAAAAGAAGTTTCATATCGTGAAGAAAAAACAAGAGTTCACGGCGCTTTTTGGAACCTGTAAAAAGGGATCGGCTGTTTCGCTCAAGATCATTGCGAAATCCAAAGCGGAGCAGGGGCAGGAGCCAGACGGACAGCTGTCGCTGTTTTCGCAGGACGAGGAGTGCATGGCGGCGGCAGTATTTGCCGTTTCCGGGGAAGAAGTCCTCTATTGTCCGGCGAGTGTCATCACGGAAGCGGATGTCAGGGAGCAGCTTGCCCTGCTCAAAGAAAAAGGCGTTATTTTTGTGACGAATGATCTGAAGAGCCAGCTGGAATACATGCCGGAGATCGACGCGGGACAGGCATTTGATACCGGACTTGCGGCCTATCTCGCCAATCCCATCCAAAAAGGTTTTTTAGAAGAGGATCTGGCACTGGAATATGCGGGATTGACGATGCCGCCGTACCAGCAGATGTTTGGCAAAAAGAGTTTTTATGAGGCGAGCCGGGAAGCGCCGGATGATTTTGCCAGATATGCGTGCTATTGCGTACTTACGTCCTTTCTGGCCCACAAGCCGCTGGAGCGGAAGCTGAAACAGATGAAATCGTATGAATTGTTTACGGAGATCGAAATGCCGCTCGTATTCACGCTGTACCGGATGGAGCGGGAGGGGATCGCCGTAAAACGGGAAGCACTCCGGGAGTATGGAGAAAAGCTCGGTGAGAGGATCGACGTATTACAGAAAGAGATCTATGAAATGGCCGGGGAGGAGTTCAATATCAATTCGCCCAAACAGCTCGGCGTCATCTTGTTTGAAAAGCTGCGGATGCCATATGGGAAGAAGACGAAAACCGGCTATTCGACATCTGCGGAAGTACTGGAAAAGCTGCGGTTTGAGAGTCCGATCGTCGAGATGATCCTCGAGTACCGCCAGCTGACCAAACTAAAATCAACGTATGCGGACGGTTTGTCGGCCGATATTGACCTCGATGGCCGGATCCGCTCTACGTTTAACCAGACGATCACCGCGACCGGACGGCTCAGCAGCACCGAGCCGAACCTGCAGAACATACCGATCCGCATGGAACTGGGGCGTCAGATCCGCAAGGTGTTTGTGCCAAAAGAAGGTTTTGTGTTTCTGGACGCGGATTACTCGCAGATCGAACTGCGCGTGCTCGCCCACATGTCCGGGGATGAGAGGCTGATCGAGGCGTATCGTGAAAATGCGGATGTCCACCGGACGACAGCCGCGCTCGTCTTCCATGTTCCCTATGAAGAGGTGACGGAGCTGCAGCGGAGGAACGCGAAGGCCGTCAATTTCGGGATCGTTTATGGTATTAGCGGATTCGGCCTTTCGAGGGACTTAAACATAACGCGCAAACAGGCAGAACAGTACATTGCCGATTATTTTGAGACGTATCCGGATGTAAAGGCGTATATGGATTCCCTCGTGGAAATGGGAAAGAAGAAGGGGTATGTGACGTCCATGTTTGGCAGGCGCCGTCCGATCCCGGAACTGGAGTCCAAAAATTTCATGCAGCGGCAGTTCGGGGAGCGGATCGCGATGAACTCCCCGATCCAGGGAACGGCGGCGGATATAATCAAGATCGCGATGATCCATGTGGATGAAAAGCTGCGCGAGAGAAAACTGGCTTCGCGGCTTATCCTGCAGATCCACGATGAACTGCTGATCGAGACGAGGGAGGACGAGATCGAAGAAGTGAAGCAGATCTTGGAGCATGAAATGGTGGCGGCTGCCGATCTTAAAGTTCCGCTCATCGCGGAGGTAAAGCAGGGCGGGAGCTGGTACGAAGCGAAGTGATGCGTGCAGGGCATGCGGGAATGTAAAAGTTTTACCCAGGTGAAGGGTAATGTGCGGCGAAGGCATGTGTGATGTGTGATCCGTACAGGGCATGCGGGAATGGAGGAACGAGTATGGTGATCGGGATGGCCGGCGGGGTCGGGAGCGGAAAGTCTACGGTGCTTTCTATCATGGAGCAGGAATATCCGGTGCAGATCTGCATGGCGGATGAACTGGGGCATGCGGCGCTCGAACAGGGAACGGAGGCGTATGAGGCGGTCGTCGCCGCTTTTGGGGAAGAAATCCTGCGCGGCGACGGGCGGGTTGACCGGAATGTGCTTTCCGACATCGTTTATCGGGACGGGAAAAAACTTTCTGTCCTGAACGGGATCATCCATCCGTATGTGAAGAAGGAGATCCGCAGACAGATCGATCAATGTCCGCCCGGCCGCCTCTTTGTACTCGAGACGGCGATCCTGTTTGAGTCGGGGTGCGATGAACTGTGTGATGAGGTCTGGGGCGTGATCACCGAGGATGAGATCCGCGTCCGGCGGCTGATGGAGTCGAGGGGGTACACGCGGGAAAAAGCGGAATCTATCATGAAAAAACAAATGGGAAACGGCGAGCTGGCGAAACGGTGCCGGCGCCTGATCGTCAACGACGGGGACAGGCAGGAACTGCGGCGGCAGATCGGTACATATGCGAATGAGGTCGTTGCAATTCTTTCGAAGGTATGGTAAAATAAGTGCTGCCGCACGTATTAGCAAGTTTACGTTAGATTTTTTGTATGTGACGCTGGGGATGAGGTCTGATTATGAGAAAAAAGAGAGAAGATTACGTATTTGGATTGGATATTGGCACACGGAGCATCGTCGGTACGCTGGGATACCGTGTCGGAACGGATCGGTTTGTCGTGGTGGCGCAGGTTTCCATCGAGCATAAGACGCGCGCCGTGATCGACGGCCAGATCCACGATATACCGACCGTGACAAAGACGATCGCCGAGGTGAAGGCGCGCCTGGAATCTGCGACAGGAGAAACGCTGACGGATGTCAGCATCGCGGCGGCCGGGCGGGTACTGAAGACGAAGACCATTTACGTCGAATACGAGATGCCGTCTGAGACGCGTGTGACAAAAGAGCATATGTACTCGCTGGATAACATTGCGGTTGAAAGGGCGTATGAGGAAGTCCGTAAGGAGGGGGATCATAAGGACAAGCGTTTTTACTGCGTCGGATATTCTCCGGTCAAGTACTATCTGAACGGGTATCCGATGGAGATGATCGAACAGCATATGGCCTCTTCGATCGGCGTGGAAATGATCACCACCTTTTTGCCGGATGAGGTTGTCGAGGGGTTGTATTCGGCCGTGGAAGATGCGGGACTGCGCGTGGCGAGCCTGACACTCGAGCCGATTGCGGCGATCAATCTCGCGATTCCTGACCGCTTCCGCCTGCTGAATATTGCCCTTATCGACGTCGGCGCCGGAACATCGGATATTTCCATAGTGAAAGACGGAAGCATCATCGCCTTTGGCATGATCCCGCTTGCCGGGGATGAGATCACAGAGGCGATCGCGAAAAAATATCTGGTTGATTTTGAGACGGCGGAACAGATCAAGAAGACGACAGCGAAAAATAAATCGTCGGCATTTAAAAACATCATGGGAGAGTCCTACCGCTTAAAAAGTGAAGAGATAAGGGAAACGGTAGATGAGGCCATTGAGACGATCGTCGATCAGATAGCGGGAAAAGTCCGGGAACTCAATGGAGGCAAGTCGGTCAGCGCGGTCTTTGTCGTGGGCGGCGGCGGTAAAATGCCTGGGTTTACGGCGAAAATGGCAGAGAAGCTGGAACTTCCGGAAAACCGGGTTGCGATCCGCGGGGCAGAAGTGCTGCAGCAGATTGATTTTTCGGCGACCGGCATCAAAAAGGATTCGACACTTGTGACACCGATCGGTATCTGCATGGAGTACTATGAGCAGAAGAGCAATTTCATACATGTCCGTGTGAATGAAGAGCGGGTAAAAATATATGACAATGGAAAAGCGACATTACTTGACGCGTGTATACACGCTGGTTTTTCGCAGGAAAGCCTGTTTCCGTCACGCGGGGCAGGATTTACGTATACGGTCAATGGGGAGAAACGGGAGGCGAAGGGACGGACGGGCGAAGCCGCGGAAGTCCGCCTGAATGGAAAAGAAACGAATCTTAACGAATGGATCAAAGATGGGGATGAGATTTTTATCCGCCCGGCGACGAAAGGAGAAGATGCTTCGCTGATCCTTGGGCGGATCGCGGAGTTTAAGAAGGAACTTTCTTACACGTTGTTTGGCAGACAGGTTCTCTGCCCGAAGCGGGCGGAGGTGAACGGGGAGCTGCGCTCGGCTGAGTGCCAGATCCATGACGGCGACGAGGTGATCGTGCATGACTTTTACTCCGTAGCACAGCTTCTTGAATTTATGGGAATGGAGCAGGAGGAACGCGTTCTGGTGGACGGCGAAGAAGTGGATGCGAGGACAAAATTAAAGACGGGAGCGAAAGTGGAACGGATCCCTGAGGAGAAACCGGAAGCCAAACCGGTTGAAAATGTGCTTTCTGACTTGGGCGATCTCACGATGCCATCGGGGCAGGACCCGTTACTGGCACCAGTACGGCCGTTACCGGCATGGGCCAATGACCTGCCGATCAGTAACCCGGCTGTAAGACCGTATCAGGCAGCGCCGCAGGCGATAGCTTCGTACGCCGCACCCGTTATGCCGGCGCCGTCACCGATCCCGCCGGTTTCAGGTTTTTCAACACCAACGGCACCTCCGGCATCGTCGACACCTCCGGCGTCGGGCAGCCTGTCGGGATTTTCGGGTTCTTCGTCGGCAAGGGAACGGAGCATAGAAGTAAAAGTGAATGGAAAAAAAGTGAAATTATTGTCCAAAGCAAATCATATGTTTGTCGATGTGTTTGACGTCTATCCGTTCGATCTGACAAAGGCGGGCGGAAACCGCATGGTTTGCCGTGTTAATGGCATGGAGGTCCGGGATTTTACGAAACCGGTTTTTGAAAACGATGAAATAGATCTTTACTGGGAAAAGTGAGGCAGTTTAAAATGAAACTATACAGCATTGCGAGCGGGAGCAGCGGAAACAGCATTTTTGTCGGCTCCGGCAGTACGGGGCGGGGGATCCTGATCGATACGGGGATCAGTAAGAAACGGATCGAGGACGGACTGGCGATGGAACATATGTCGTTTGAAGATGTGGATGGCATATTTATCACGCATGAGCACTCGGATCATATTAGTGGATTGGGGCCGGTTTTGAGGAAATACAGGATTCCGGTGTACGCGACGGAGCCAACGATCGGATACATACTGGAAAACGGAAAATGTGGGAAAGTGGAGAACGAACTGTTCCAGTGTGTGGAACCGGATGTACCGGTTTCGGTGGGCGGCATGGAAGTGATGCCGTTTTCGGTGTCCCATGACGCGGCAGACCCGGTCTGTTACACCGTCCGGGAAGGACGGAATAAAGTGGCGGTAGCCACGGATATGGGCGAGTATACGGATTATACATTTTCCCATTTGGAGGATTGTGACGGCATCCTGCTCGAAGCGAATCATGACATCAACATGCTCCAGGCCGGACACTATCCGTATTATTTAAAACTGCGAATTTTGGGGAAAGAGGGTCATTTATCGAACGATGCCTGCGGAAGAATGCTCCGCCGGCTGATCCATTGGAAGGTGAAACATATTCTGCTGGGGCATTTGAGTAAGGAAAACAATTATCCGGAGCTCGCTTACGAAACCGTGAAATATGAATTGGAACAGGAGAGCGGTTTTGGGAAGGACAGCGGGGTATTTCTCGGAGTCGCGGGCCGGCAGGCGCCGACAGCGCCGGTTTACGTCTCCGCATAAAAAGGCATGAGTGGAAAGAAGAGAGGTTGACGATGAAAAAAACAATCATTACCGTGGTGGGAAAAGACAGTGTGGGGATCATTGCAAAAGTGTGTACGTATCTTTCAGACAATGGGATCAATATTCTTGATATTTCCCAAACGATCGTAGATGGCTATTTCAATATGATGATGATCGCGAATACAGATATGTCGCCGAAAAACTTCGAGGATATTTCCAGGGAGTTAGAGGAGCTGGGAAAAGAGATCCACTGTATCATCCGGGCACAGCGGGAAGAAATTTTTGATATGATGCACCGGATCTGACTAGTGTATTGTATCGTTCATTCTACGCCATTTGGCGAAATATGAACGGTACAATGCACTGGTACAATTTATGTAGGAGGATGGAATCGTAACATGATCAATATAAATGAAGTCATCGAAACAAATAAGATGATCGATGAGGAGAATCTGGATGTCCGTACGATCACGATGGGGATCAGTCTGCTGGATTGTGTGGACAGCGATCTCGGGCGTCTTTGTCAGAATATTACGGATAAAATTGTCCGCATGGCGCAAAATTTAGTGGCAGTTGGGGAAGAAATAAGCAGGGAGTACGGAATCCCGATCGTGAATAAGCGGATTTCGATCACGCCGGTTTCGCTGGTCGGCGGTTCCGCCTGCCAGTCGCCGGATGATTTCGTGGAAATCGCGAAGGCGCTTGACCGTGCGGCGAAACAGGTCGGAGTCAATTTTATCGGCGGGTATACGGCGCTCGTGTCAAAGAAGATGACCGAAGCCGACCGCAATCTGATCTGTTCCATCCCGAAAGCGCTCGCCTGCACCGAACGCGTATGCAGTTCGGTCAATGTCGGTTCGACGAAGACGGGTCTTGACATGGACGCGATACGCCTGATGGGAAAGATCGTAAAGGAGACGGCGGTACTTACGAAAGAAAACGATTCGCTCGGATGCGCGAAGCTCGTCGTGTTCTGCAACGCGCCGGACGATAATCCGTTTATGGCGGGGGCGTTCCACGGGGTAACAGAGGGGGACGCGATCATCAATGTGGGAGTCAGCGGGCCGGGAGTCGTGAAGACGGCGCTCGAAAAGGTGAAGGATCAAGACTTTGGGAAAGTGTGCGAGACGATCAAGAAGACGGCGTTTAAAATTACGCGCGTCGGGCAGCTTGTGGCGTATGAGGCGTCAAAGAGGCTCGGTGTCCCGTTCGGGATCATCGATCTGTCGCTGGCGCCGACGCCTGCCGTGGGCGACAGCATCGCGGAAATTTTTGAGGTGCTGGGACTTGAGAGGGCCGGCGCGCCGGGGACGACGGCGGCGCTTGCGATGTTGAACGATCAGGTAAAAAAGGGCGGCGTGATGGCTTCCTCGTATGTGGGGGGCTTGAGCGGCGCGTTTATTCCGGTCAGCGAGGATCAGGGAATGATCGACGCGGTATCCGAAGGAGCGCTCACGCTGGAAAAACTGGAGGCGATGACGTGTGTCTGCTCGGTCGGCCTCGATATGATCGCGATACCGGGCGATACGAAGGAGACGACGATCGCTGGTATTATCGCGGACGAGATGGCGATCGGTATGGTCAACCAGAAGACGACAGCAGTAAGGATCATACCCGTTCAGGGGAAAGGCGTGGGAGAGAAGGCAGAATTTGGCGGTCTTCTGGGCTATGCGCCGATCATGCCGGTAAATGGATTTGGCTGTGACAGCTTTGTAAATCGCCAGGGGCGGATCCCCGCACCGATCCACAGCTTTAAAAATTAGTTGAAAGGGAAGAAAGGAAGACACGATGCTGGAAGCAATTGACTACAAAAAGATTTTTACTTATTTTGAGGAAATTTCGAATGTACCGAGAGGTTCTTACCACAATGAAAAGATAAGCGAGTATCTCGTTCAATTTGCGAAAGATCATGGGTTTTCTTACCGGGTGGATGATGCCCGTAATGTCATCATCAAAAAGCCGGCGTGCGGCAATACGAAAAGCCGGGACGCTGTTATGCTCCAGGGGCATATGGATATGGTCTGTGTGAGTGAAGGCGTTTCCCACGATTTTCAAAATGAGGGACTATCGCTTCGCATCGACGGGGATTTTATTTCCGCGGAAGGGACGACACTCGGCGGCGACGATGGGATCGCGCTGGCGTACATGCTGGCGCTGCTCGACGGGGACAGTTACACGCATCCGCCGATCGAAGCGGTATTTACCGTCGATGAGGAGGTCGGTATGCACGGCGCTACGGCGCTTGATGTTTCGGATCTCGAGGCAAAGACGCTGATCAATCTCGACAATGAAAAGGAAGGACAGCTGCTCGTCAGCTGTGCCGGCGGCGCGAGGGCGCTCGTGGAATTTGACGGTTTCAGGGAAAAGAGAAGCGGAATGTTTCTCGAGGTGTCCGTGAGTGGACTTGCGGGCGGGCATTCCGGCACGGAAATCGACAAACATCCGCTGAATGCCTCCATCCTGTTAGGAAGGCTTTTGGCGGATGCTTATGAGACATATCCGTTTTTACTCAGTTCCTTTCTAGGCGGGGATAAGGACAATGTCATAACGAACGAGGCAACGGCGTATCTCTACTGTGAGGAAAAGGCGGAGGAACTGGCAGCGCACCTGTCGGAGCTTGCCGTCGTACTGACGAAAGAACTTTGTTCCCAGGAACCGGACATGTCGGTTGGTGTTATGGAACCGGAGACAAAAGAGGAGTTTTGTTTTGACTGCGCGTTTACGGAAACCGTGCTGCATTTTTTGAGTTTGACGATCACCGGTGTGCAGGTATATTCGCGCGATATTCCGGGCATGGTCGAGAGTTCGCTGAATATGGGAGTGGCACAGACGGATGAGTCGGGGATCACACTCGGATTCGCGTTGAGGAGCCAGAAAAAAAGTTATAAAATGTATATGATCTCCCAGCTGCGCCGGCTTGCCGCCTGCGTGGCAGAAGAAGGCTGCGGGCATTCGTTCCAGACGGAGGGCGATTATCCGGAATGGGATTATAAACGGGATTCCAGACTGCGCGAACTGATGGTCCGCGAGTATCGGGAGTGTTTCGGAGAAGAGCCGGTCGTAGAGGGCATCCATGCCGGCTTAGAATGCGGTATTTTATCGGAAAAGATCCCTGGGCTTGACATTGTTTCGATTGGCCCGGATATACAGGACATCCACACGGTGAGGGAGCGGATGAGCATTTCATCTGCGAAGCGGAATTTTGACTTTCTGCTCCGTGTGTTGGAGAAGTTGTAAGCAAAAGGTAAACGGAGGGAAAGTATGGAAAAATTTAAGATATTGAACCGGAAACTCGAGCATCACGGTTCGATCGTGGATTTTTATACGCTGGATGTGAAAGTTCCGAACGGAAACATCACAAAGTGGGATCATATCGAGCACAAAGGGGCTTCCGCGGTCGTTCCGGTCGATGAAGACGGAAAAATCCTGATGGTGCGCCAGTACCGGGGTGCGATCGACGACATCATGCTGGAGATCCCGGCCGGCGGCAGGGACAGCGCCGATGAGGATTTTAAGATCTGCGCGGCGAGGGAACTCGAGGAAGAAACCGGATACCGCTCGGATGACATCCACCATCTGATCGATATCAATACGGCAGCCGCTTATACGAGTGAAAAGATCGTCGTTTATTACGCGGAGCATCTGATCCCATCGAAACAAAGGCTCGATGAAAATGAATTTGTCAATATCGAGCGGTATACGATAGAAGAGATCGAAGAGATGATCTTCTCCTGTGAGATCACGGACGCAAAGACGATTGCCGGGGTTTTGGCCTATAAAAATCTGCGTGGGAAATAGACTTTGTGGTTCAGTTGTGATATACTATCCACATAATAATACATCCATCATAATAAAGGCGGTGATACTATGACGGACGGTGAAAAGCTTGATCTAATTCTATCGGAAATCAGAGAATTAAAGCAGTTTACAACAAATATGGAAACGGATATAAGAGACATCAAACTGACTCTTGAAAACGAAATACGTGTCAATATCTAACGTGCATCTGAGAGCCATCTTGATCTGTCAAGAAATTTGCATGAAGCGATGAAACCGAGCCATGAAGTTGAAATGCTGGCGATCAAAGTAAGGATGTTAGAGACCGACATCAGAGAAATAAAAGAAAAACTGGCATGAATAATTCATTTCCCCCAATCATATACTGGAAAGAATGCAAACCGATGACAAAACAGATCACGTTACCGGTTGGGGGAGGACGAGTCATGACTTTTATGGAATTTATAAAGAGCCGGAGAAAAAAAGCAGTACTGTTTTTTCTTGCCGGCTTTTTTTCAGGAGGCATTTTATATTATCTGTGCCAGGAACCCGCCGGGGACGCCCTGGCAGCGTTAGAGGAAAACATGGTCTTATGGGCGGGGGAAGAGCGGGAGTTTTTTCAGGTATTCCTCTTTATCCTGTGGGAGCGCGGCAAAATATTTGCCGTCCTCTGGCTGGCCGGTTACACAAAAATATACAAGGCCTATATTTGCGCCTTCCTCATTTACATCGGCCTGCAGTCCGGTTTTCTTCTCACGTTTTTTGTCATGGTGCGCGGCACAAGAGGCATTCTCTACTGGCTCGCCACCGGATTTCCACATCAACTCATACTAGCCCCGCTCTACATATATTCCTTTTACCGCCTCTTCGAGCGGAAAAGAGAAAAACAAACGCCAGCCATACTGTTTATCACAGTATGTTTCCTAGCCGCCTGCCTCTTAGAAGCCAAATTCAACACCCCCCTCATCCAGTGGCTCTACAAAGAATGATAGAAAAATCCATCACTATTTTAAAGCGTCGTCCAAAGACGACGCTTTGTTCACAGTTTCGTAACATTAACGTAGTACAATAGACAAATGAATGATAGAATGCACATAAAAAGGCATGGGCATCCGTGCGGAAAAGAGGTAAATTTTGATAGAAGTAAAAGATTTAGTCAAACGCTATGGCAGCCGAAATGTGGTCGATCACCTGAGTTTTACTGTTGACAAGGGACAGATCGTCGGTTTCCTCGGCCCGAATGGAGCGGGAAAGTCTACGACGATGAATATGATCACCGGCTATATATCCGCTACCGAAGGTTCTGTCGTGGTAAATGGATATGATATTTATGATGAGCCGGAAAAGGCAAAAGAGAGTATCGGGTATCTTCCCGAGCAGCCGCCTCTCTATCCAGATATGAAAGTATGGGAGTATCTGGATTTCACGGCCGAACTGAAAAAAGTGAAAAAGTCGGAAAAGGAGAAAAAGATCCGCAAGGTCATGATGGATACGAAGATAAACGATGTTTCCGAACGTCTGATCAAGCATCTTTCGAAGGGATATAAGCAGCGTGTGGGACTGGCCGGCGCGATGCTCGGCGACCCGGAGATCCTCATATTGGATGAGCCGACGGTTGGTCTCGATCCGAAACAGATCATTGAGATCCGTGATCTGATCCGCGAGCTCAGTAAAAACCATACGATCCTGCTCAGTTCCCATATCATGCAGGAAGTCAGCGCTGTCTGCAACCAGATCATGATCATCAATCAGGGAAAACTGATCCTGTCAGATACGCCGGAAAACATACCGAAGCATATCGCGCAGACAAATGATCTGACGCTGAAAGTAAAAGGCAATAAAGAACTGGTGAAGAGCATACTGGATCAGCTTGAACATGTCGAATTTTCCAAAGTGCTGAATACGGGTGAGGAGGGGATTTACCAGGTGGAGATTTCCAGCCTCATCGAGTTTGATATACGGGAAGACGTATTTTACCGTTTTGCAGATGCGAAGTGCCCAATCCTGGAAATGACAAATCAGGTGCCGACGCTGGAGGAAGTATTCCTGCGCCTGACCGGGGAGGGGACGAAACAGTACGGCGGCAGGCTCTCAAAAGAGGAAAAGAAGAAGGCGAGAGCGGCGCGGACAGTTTCGAAAAAAGCAGCCAAAGTTTCCTCTCAGGAGGAATCCCCGGAACAAACGGCAGAGGTAAAGGAGGAAGAACAAGATGCTGGCAATTTATAAAAAAGAATTACGTTCCTATTTTACATCGATGATCGGTTGGGTATTTATCGCATTTATGCTCGTACTCGTGGGCTTGTACTTTATGGTGTATAACCTGCTGAACGGGTATACGAATTTTTCCTACGTGTTTCAGGGTGTACAGATGTTTTTCGTCTTTCTGCTCGTCCCGGTTTTGACGATGCGTATCGTGGCAGAAGAGAACCGCCAGAAAACGGATCAGCTGTTATATACGGCGCCGGTTTCGATTTCAAAGATCATTATGGGGAAATATCTTGCGCTGATCACGCTGTTTGGACTGGCGATGCTCGTGGTCTGTCTGTATCCCCTCATTTTATCCGGCCTTGTCAAAGGCGTGGCAACGGGAACGGAGAGTGTGGATTTCGCGATCGCCTACGGGAGCGCCCTCGGTTTCTTCCTTCTCGGCTCGGCTTATATCGCGATCGGATTATTCATTTCGTCCCTGACGGAGAGTCAGGTGATCGCGGCGGTGGCATCGGGGGTCATTATGATCTTTACGTATTTGATGAGCAGCCTTGCCTCGCTCCTTCCGTCCGGACATACATTTTCATTCTGGTTTTTGGCGGTATTGGCCGCTGCCCTCGCGTTTGGGCTCCATATGTGGATCCATAACGGCTGGATGGCCGCCCTGATCGGCCTGATAGCGGAGATTGCGCTCACGGTCACGTTTATTCTCAATACGGAAGCTTTTGACGGAATCTTACGCAAGTCGCTGGAAGCTGTCTCCATCATCGAACGCTACGATAACTTTACGCTCGGTATTTTTGATGTGAGCGCGCTGATCTATTACCTTAGCGTGTGTTTCCTGTTCGTGTTCATCACGATACAGCGGATCCGGAAAAAGAGATGGAGCTAATAGAAGGGAAAAAACACCCAAACGGTGCGCAAATGGAGGGAAAAGATGAAGGATCTAAAAAAGAATTTTACGAGCCGTCAGTTTAAAATGGGCGGTTATCAGACGTTGGTAATGGTAATTGTGATCGTGCTTGTCATTGTGCTCAATCTCGTGGTGCACAAATTAAATATTACGGTTGATCTGAGCAGCGACCAGAAATATACGCTGACAGAAAAATCAAAAGAACTTGCCAGCGGGATCAAAGATTCGATCAAGATGTATTATATGTGCCAGGATGGCAGTGAAAATGTAATGATCGAAAAGGTTTTGGATCAGTACAACGGCCTCGGAAATATCGAGGTCATCGAAAAGGATCCGGTGATGTATCCTCAGTTTTCAAAGGAATATACCGATGAAGAGATCAACAGCAACGATGTGATCGTGGTAAATGAGACAAACGGAAAGAATAAAGTCGTGGCAAGTTCCGCCATGGTCCTCGAGGATTTTGACTATACGACGTATGCGAATACGTACACACTGGATGCGGAAGGACAGCTCACGGCGGCGCTGCAGACCGTGACGTCGGCGGCCGACGTGAAACTGTACTATACGTCCGGGCACAATGAGGCACCGTTAAATGAAAGCCTCACTGACCTTTTTACAAAATCAAACATTGAGTATGAGGAACTGAAAACAGCTTCGGCCACAGCAGTTCCAGACGATTGCGATATTTTAATGGCAAATGCGCCGCAGTATGATTTCAGCGAAGATGAGTATAAATATATTTCAGAGTATCTGGCTGGCGGCGGAAAGGCCATGCTGTTCCTCAATGCCGTTACGACGGAAAACATGACGAATTATCATAAGCTTTTGTCGGATTACGGCGTCGATGTGGCAGACGGGTATGTGATCGATGCCAAAGGGGCGCTGAATGAATCGTACCCGACGATGCTCGTCCCGCAGACCGAGGAGCATGAGATCACGGCAGATGTCGGAAAAACATTTGTCGCGGTGCCGGTGAGCAAAGGAATGACGGTTCAGAAAGACGTGCGCAGTACGCTGAGCGCCACCTCGTTATTGAAAACGACCGATACGGCTTTTTCCAGAGTGGACCGGAAATCGGAGGCGGTCACGAAGGAAGAGGGCGATGTGGACGGGCCGTTTGACATTGGTCTTGTGGTGACGGATACGTATACGGAAAAGACGGAGGGGGCAGGGAAGGCTACCGAAATCGTGGTGTTCGGTTCCAGTAATATCGCGGCGGCGGATTTTATCGCCACGAACCAATATGGAAACCGTTCGGTCATTTTGAACAGCATCTCCCATCTGTCAGGGGCGGAGACGAATACGCTCGCGATCCCCACACGAAATCTGAGTGAGGAGCAAGTATCCATCGAGGAAGGCGACCGCATATTCTTTACCGTGCTGCTCGTCGTGCTGCTTCCGCTGGCACTATTGACATTTGGTTTTGTCATTTGGTACAGAAGGAGGAAAAACTGATGGCGAAAGGGAAAAAACGGGCACTGACACTGATCGCATTGTGTGTCCTGATGGCTGCGGCAGTCTGTCTCTATGTATTTTTACCCGAAAATGAATCTGACGAAGACAAAGATGGTACGGCTGACGGGGAGACGATCGAGGTCATGAAGGTTGCCTCAGATCAGATTTCTTCCGTCAGGATCTCGGGAGAGGGCAGGGAGGAAATCTCCCTCGTCCGGGAGGGGGAAGAGTGGAGGCTTTCCGACCTGTCCAAAGCGCCGCTTGCCAAAGAAACGGTCGAGGGCCTGTTCGCGAACCTCGATCCGGTGAAGGCCACGCAGCGGCTTGATACGACCGAGCTTGCCGAATACGGGCTGGATCATCCCCAGATGATCGTGACGATCGGCACGTCGGACGGGGCAGAGCATGAACTTAAATTTGGGGAGACGGTTCCGGCCGCCGGCGGCGTTTACGGGATGGGCGGTGATGGAAATGAGATTTATACATTTGAGGATTCGCTGTTCACTTCGTTCGATATCGAGAAAAACTCGCTGATCGAGAAAGAGGAACTGGCCGAGATCAATGTAGACTATCTCACGTCCATTTCCGTTTATCAGGATGGAAAAGAAACATTTCTGGCAGAAGTCGTTTCCGACGATAAAAAGGTGGATGCCTATACGAACTGGGTCATCTCCAAACCGTATAAAAAACGTCTTGCCGGTTCGTCTACCGAGGACTGGTCTACGATGCAGGGATATTTTACGAACGTCACGTTCGGCGATCTCGTGGAGTACGGCTGCAAGGACATGGGAAAATACGGTCTCGACAAACCGTCTTCCTACGCGGAAGTAAATTATTTTGAGTTAAAAGACGGCTATGAGGTGCCGGAAGAGACAGCGTCTCCGAACAGCAGCGCCCAGACGGGCGCCAGCCAGAACAAGGCGAATACTGTGCCGGACGAGTATAAAGACGCGAAACATTACAGGCTTCTCTTTGGAAAGAAGACGGCAGACGGCGATTATTACGTTTGTATGGACGGTTCGGCACAGGTTTATACGATGACGGCGCAGAGTGTGGAAAATATACTCGGCGTGGACGCCTATACGTATATGGACCACTGTGTCTATTCAACGCTTGCCACAGATATTACCGGATACGATGTGACGATCGGGAAAAAGAAAATATCCGTTTCCCGTACGACCGAACAGGACGAGGGCGGAAATGAGAAAAATGTCTGGACGCTGAACGGAACGCGCGTCCCGGACAGCAAGGAAGAAGAGTTTCTGACACCGTATTCCAAACAGTATCTGCTCGAGTTTACGGCTGCGGCAAAAGACAGCGTAAAACCGGACAGCAAAGAGCCGGTCATGACGATCGTATTCCACGAGGAAAAGAGAGACGTTACCGTGCGCTATCTTCCGTATGACGGAACGAATTTTTACCGGGTGGACAAAGACGGGATGGACTATTTCCTCGTTGACAAGCGCTCGGTAGACGATGTGGTCACGGCGTTTGGATCGCTGCCAGAGTTGGATTTGAATCAGGGTTGATAACAGGAAAAGCCACAGAACGGAAGTTCCGTGCAGAAATGAGAGGAAGATATGAAAGAAAAAACTTATTTATACAATACGCTTACGAGGCAGGTGGAGCTGTTCGAGCCAAATACGGAAGGAAAAGTGACGATGTATACGTGCGGCCCTACCGTGTATCATTTTGCCCATATCGGAAATCTGAGAAGTTATATCATGGAAGATGTGCTGGAGAAGTATCTGCGTTTTGCGGGATATGACGTGAAACGAGTGATGAACATTACCGATGTCGGACATCTTTCGAGTGACGGCGATACGGGGGAGGATAAGATGCTCGCCGGGGCGAAGCGGGAGCATAAGTCGGTGATGGATATCGCCAAATTTTACACTGACGCGTTTTTCGAGGACTGCCGGAAGCTTTCGATCAAGCGGCCGGATGTCGTAGAACCGGCGACGAATTGTATCAATGAGTTTATTCATATGATCGAAGTCCTGATGGAAAAAGGATACGCGTATGAGGCGGGGGACAATGTGTATTTTGACACGTCAAAGCTTCATGATTATTACGTGCTGTCTGCCCAGAAAGAAGAGGAACTGCAGGTGGGCGTCCGGGAGGACGTGGAGGAAGATACGAATAAGCGGAACAAGACCGATTTTGTCCTCTGGTTTACGAAATCCAAATTTGAGAACCAGGAGTTGAAATGGGATAGTCCGTGGGGCGTCGGATACCCGGGATGGCACATTGAGTGTTCGAGCATCAGCATCAAGCACCTCGGCGAATCCCTCGATCTCCACTGCGGCGGTGTCGATAATATCTTTCCCCATCACACGAATGAGATCGCGCAGAGCGAGGCATATCTGGGACATAAGTGGTGCAAGTACTGGTTCCATATCAACCATCTGAATACGACCGGCGGAAAGATGAGTAAGTCAAAAGGGGAATTTCTCACCGTTTCCCTTCTGGAGGAAAAAGGATATGATCCCATGGTTTACCGTCTGTTCTGCCTGCAGTCCCATTACCGCAAGCCGCTGGAATTTTCCTATGAGGCGCTCGACAACGCGGCGGCGGCGTACGAGAAGCTGATCAAGCGGCTGCGGGCGGTACCGGAGGACGGCGAGGTTGACAAGGAGAAGCTGGAGGAATATAACAGCCGGTTTGCACAGGCTGTCGGGAATGATATGAATACGTCGATGGGCCTGACGGTCTTATTTGATCTTTTAAAGGAAGACTGTTCGGGCGCGACGAAGAGAGAAGCCGTAAAATCCATGGATTCCGTGCTTTCCCTGCAGCTTGCGAGGGCGTGGGAGCAGGATGGCCAGACGTCTGGGGCGGGGATGTCCGGAGCAGATGAGGAACTGACCGCGTACGTCGAGCAGAAGATCGCGGAGCGCGCGGCGGCGAAGAAGGAGAAGGATTTTGCGAGAGCGGATGCGATCCGGGATGAACTGAAGGAGAAGGGAGTCCTGATCCGGGATACGAGGGAAGGTGTACAGTGGGAGATGGTGTGAGCCAGTTGTAGATGAGCGGAACAGTCAAAAGAGCCAGATAGCCAGATCTGTGTAGGAGGTCGATCATGAAACAGAAGATGATTTCGTTCTTATTGGAACACGCGAATCCGTCCATTCGGCTGAGAGTTCAGAAGGAGATCATGAACGATCTGACAAAAGAAGAAGAACAGGATTTTCAGGAGCAAATACGACAGGAGAAGATCATAAAGTTTATTGAGGAAAAACAAAAACCGAATGGCTGGATCGGTTCCGGATTTCATGGAAGTAATAAATATGCAGGGCAGTATGATAATCAGGAAGTTGGCACCAAATATATGGCGGAAAAGGGGTTATCGGGAACAATACTCTTAGATCGGGCGATGGATGCGTTTGCCGCAACAGAGCTGACGGATCTTTGTTATGAAACAAAAGGGCATTATTATAATGAATTTGAGATTCCCGCGTTTGGACCAAATCTGATCCGATGCGCATGTATCGCAAGAGCGCATTATGAAGATCAAATAGATATTGCGCCCCAGATCGAGCTCTCTTTGGAATCATTTCAAAGAGTAACAGAGGTGGATTCCATTTTGGATGTCACGCGCCCTGCGAAAAAGCACAGACTGTTTCTTGAGAATGAAAGATGGCCATGTAGATATCATTTAGAGATTTTGGCGTTTAC
>CAJTTQ010000029.1:8460-29629 GCA_910579145.1 uncultured Eubacterium sp. | reverse complement strand
AGAGCACAACCTTGCCAAGGTTGGGGCCGCGGGTTCGAGTCCCGTCTCGCGCTTTTTTATTTGCATTTTTTCGAGTATAGAGTGGAAGGCTGTGCTTTGTAGTCAGCCTTTTTATTATTTATATGAAATACAGCGGACAGAGTTTCTATCACTTCGCTCGGGAAAACTTACATGAGAAATCTTGACAACATAATTTTACTTCATTATAATATTGAATAGAGATTTTTGCGTACCATAAGTTATATTTTTGACACATTCTGGTAGTAACATTATGATAATGGTTAGTCGATATATATACATAAGGTATTTTTTAGAAAGGGCTGCATATTTATGAAAGAGATGGGACAAAAAAGAAAAAAAATTAAATTTAGATATTTGGCACTCCTTTTTGCCATAATGGTTGCGGCAGTGTTTGGGTATCTGGGGGATCATTCTGAGGCGGCCGAGGGCCTTTTTATTACGTGTGACGGATATGAGCTGAGTCCGACGACGCCGTATCAGATGAAAAATAAATCGGTTACCCTCATATTGGGATCACAGGATTCCCCGATCTACGCGGACAGTAATCTTTACGAAGTTGTCTGGTCGATCGAGAGCGGAAATGATATCGCAAAAATCGAAAAATCTACGACGAGCCAGATTTATGGTAATGTGACGGCGACAGCACCCGGTGAGGTCACGGTACTCGTTACGGTCTTCAATAAGATCGGGGATGAGATCGGTACGACGGTAGGTAGTGTTACGTGCCGGATCCAGGTGGTTTTCGGTATTGATACGTCGACAAACGATAATGTGTTTAAATATCCATATGACGATTCTACGGACAAGGCGATGTTTTTCCACACGAACAGCACGCCGCAGCAGTTGACACTGAACTATGGTGATTCGAAAAACGCGCAGTGGACGACAGCGAATAATGAAGTTGCCGATGTATCCGAGACAGGACTTGTGACGCCGAAAGGAGCCGGTACGACGAAGATCACGGCGACCTATACGCCGCCCGACAGTCCGCAGACATCGTATACGGCGGTGATCGATGTCTACGTGTATCCGAGTATAAATAATGAAGACTCGAATTATCAGCAGAACGCGCAGTTCGGTCTGGATACGGGAGGAACTATTTTCACGGATACGAATTTTGATAATGGTTATGAGGCTATGCAGCGGAAAATGGCGTGGGTGATCAAAAAGGATGACGGCAATGGCGGCGAGTATACCGTGGCCGATTCACTGGGGATGACATCTGAACTGATCAATATCAATTCCGTGTCCAGCCGTGATAACCGGCTTGTCGTCGACGCGAAAGCTGGAAAATATTATGTCTATTTCTATCCGAAGGACGCGTATGAGAGCGAATCCAAACATATCAGCGATGAGGTATTCGCACCTACGGTGCTGACTCTTTCGGTATACGCGAACTTTGATGACTATAAAGATACGATCGCCATTGGCGATACCCATTCTATTTCAGAGGACTTTAACCTGACAGAAGAGGAATTTGTCGAGTACTTCAATGTAACGCTGACATCAAATGCCGGAGCGGCTGCAAACTACGCGACGGAGAGCAGAGGTGTCATTACGGCGATCAGTAAAAACGAGGGTGTTACGACGGTGGTGACAGCGAACGTCGTTGTCAAAGACGCCTATAAACATATCATCGCGGAGCTTATCAATCCCGACAAAGAAGGGGCCGATGAATTACAGTCAAGGACGAAATTTGATGTTGAGATTACGATAGCGGATAAGTTTGAACTGGACCGGACGTATCTGACGATGGCGTCCGGGCAGGAAATCACCCTGAACGCGTATTTTAACCATGAGAATATCGCGGGTACGAATATCCAGTGGGAAACGAGCGACAAGGAATATGTAGAGGTAGATAATACCGGTAAGGTGACGGCTAAAAAAGTCACGAACCAGGACGTTGTGATACGGGCGCTCTACTGGGTTGGAGGAACGCTCAAAGAGGCGACATGTGAAGTGAAAGTTGTCGCTACGGCAGATAACCTCGTGATCTCCCAGACAGAGGCGGCGATGAACGTCGGAGACAGTGTGGTGTTAGATGTTACGTGTAATCCAGATGTATCGTATCCGGGATACGACTGGTATGTGTCGGATCCGAACTGTCTGTCCATTTCGCTCACATCGGATACGAAAACGGCGACGATCACAGCGCTCGCTGTTCCGGCGGATGGAAAGACTGTGACCGTTACGGTGACGAATCCGACGAATAAAAAATCACAGGTATGTAATGTGACGATCAACGCGCCGTATGAGTCACTGCAGCTGACCGAGGACAGCGTGACGATGAAGTCCGGCGCGACACATCAGCTCCGGTATACGTATAAGCCGGATAACGTGACACAGAAAAAACTGGTTTGGAAGTCACTGGATACGAGCATTGTAACCGTAGACGAATACGGAACACTGACGGCAGTTGCGCCGGGTATGACATATATCATGGTGTCGCCGGAGTACAATCCGAATGGCGTGTACGCCCAGTGCGGAGTGATCGTACTGGCGGGCTGCGACCAGATGGAATTGTCTGAGACGCAGGTGACGATGAACACCGATGAGCAGAGGATCATAAAAGTGACCTTGACGCCGAAAGGATGTACGACGACACTGGACTGGAATGTGAGCGATGACTCTGTTGCCACGGTTTCGTATGATGAGGAGACGAACCAGGCGACGATCGTCGGTAAAAAAGCGGGGCAGACGATCGTATTTGTCAAGTCGGATGACGGCCCGGCCGCACAGATCGATGTCACGGTTCTCCAGCCTTGTTTGGAACTTTCATTTTCCCCGAATACATATGAGATGAAGGCGGGGGAGACTTACACGCCGAATCTGGTGAAGACACCGGAGGATACGACCGATGAGATCAAGTGGACATCGTATAACACGTCCGTTGCCACGGTGGATGATCAGGGTGTGATCACGGGTGTAAAGACCGGACTGACGTTTATCCAGGCGACCTCGACATCGGGGCGGGTAGCGGTAATACAGATTTCCGTAAAAGAAGGTTTGACGGGTGTGACGCTCTCGCCGGATAAGGCGGAGATCGAGGTGGATCAGACACTGAACCTGACGCCGAATTTCAGTCCGGCAGAGGCTTACGATAAATCGATGAACTGGACGGTATCCGATGGATCGATTGCTAAGATAGAGCCGGACGGCGAATCAAACGTAAAGGTGACAGGACTAAAAGGCGGTATCGTATTAGTAAAAGGTGAGGCAAAAGACGGCGGCTTTGTCGTGAGCTGTCTTGTAACCGTGCATGAGAAAGCGACGTCCGTTACGGTTGATCCGACATCCCGGTTTTTGCAGAAGGGAAAATCCTTTACGATCAAGGCGACAGTCACTTCGGAGACGGCTACGGATAAATCCGTTCGCTGGTCAACGTCGAAAAAGTCGGTGGCTACCGTGAATTCACGCGGTGTCGTAAAAGGAAAGAAAATCGGAACGGCTTACATTACGGCGACGGCCAAAGACGGCTCTGGTGCTTCGGCGACCTGTACAGTCAAGGTCATCCGAAGAGTGACGAAAGTGAAATTAAATAAATATACAGCGAAATTACTCGTGAGCAAAACGATGAAACTGAAGGCGACCGTTCTTCCCAAAAACGCGACGGTAAAAGGAGTGGACTGGAGTTCCAGCGACAACTCCATTGCGACGGTTGATGCTTCGGGAAGGGTTTACGGAATGGCTCCGGGACTTGTCAAGATCCGTGCAAAGGCAAAGGATGGTTCCGGGAAATCTGCGGTTTGTCTTGTGACAGTTTCCGATCCGATCCCGGCAACGGGTGTCGATGTGACGAACAATGATATCATCGTAGCGAAAGGAAGGCAGATCCAGTCAGGTATCCAGATCGCGCCGACAAACTCCACGGATAAGATCAAATTTTATTCAGACGACAAACGTGTGGCGAGGATCAATTCCCGCGGTAAGATCTATGCTAAAAAAGTCGGGCAGGCGACCGTTTACGGAGAGACATCCAATGGACAGAGAGGGTATGCGGATGTCCTCGTCGTGACGATGAACCGCAAGAAGTTGAAATTCCGCATGTACGACACGGAGACACTTCGTGTAGACGAGATCAGCAAGGGAGTGACATGGTACTCTAAGAATCCGCTTGTGGCGTCGGTTGACCAGAGTGGTAAAGTGACCGGACGGCGCAGGGGAACGACGACGATCTACGCAAAAGTGCGCGGACTGCGTCTCTCATGTAAGGTAAGGGTAAAAGGGCTGTAAAAATAGGGAGGAATTTATTACTTTGTTAGTGAATTTACATGTAAAAAACTTTGCGATCATCGATGAGGTGGACATTGATTTTGGAAAGCATCTAAATATCCTTACCGGGGAAACAGGTGCGGGAAAGTCGATCCTCGTCGGTTCGATCGGTATAGCGCTGGGGGCAAGGGTATCTAGTGAAGTGATCGGCAGACATGGTGATCACGCGATGGTGGAACTTGTGTTCCAAATCGACGACGAAGAGACGCTTGCCGCGCTGCGAGAACTGGATATAACGCCGGAGGACGGTCAGATCGTCATTTCCCGCAAGATCATGGGAAACCGGAGCGTGAATAAGATCAACGGGGAAAGTGTTCCGGTCAGTACGATCCGCAAGATCTCGGCGCTTTGTCTGGACATTCACGGGCAGCATGAGCACCAGTCGCTCCTGCATAGAGAATATCATTTGGAGGTTGTGGATCAGTTTGCCGGGGGAGAGGCGGCTGCCATCAAATCCCAAATAGCAGATGTATATGGAGAGTACACCCGGCTTGTCCGTGAAATGGAGCAGGAAGGGAGTACGGCAGAAGAGAGAGCGAGGGAACTCTCTTTTCTTGCCTATGAGAAAAAAGAGATCGAGGATGCGGAACTGATCGAGGGTGAGGAGGAGCTTTTAGAGGAAAGAGTCCGTAAGATGTCAAACGCCTCTTCGATCGTCGAGGCTGCCGGACGGGTTTACGAGTATACCGGGGATTCTATGAATGGCTGCGCGTCTGCGGTCAGTCAGGCGCTCCGTCAGATTGGGAGTGTGGCTGAGCTGGACGAACAGCTGGCGGCCATGCAGAGTGAACTGGTAGATATTGAGAACCTGCTTTCGGACTTCAATCGGGAGATTTCGGAATATATGGAGGATTTTACCTTTGATGAATCCGAACTGAGGCAGGCAGAGGAGCGGCTTGATGTCATTCGTGGATGCCAGGCCAAATACGGGAAGACTTACGAGGAGATCATGGCTTATTTGGCGGAGATCACGGAGAAGATTGATAAATTTTCGGATTACGAACAGTATATGGAAGAGTGTGAGAAGAAAAAATCGGAACTTGAGAAAACGCTGGACAAGTTGTGTGGGAAGCTGACCCGCATTCGGAAAAAAGCGGCGCGCAGTCTGGAAGAAGCGATCACGTCGGCGCTTGCGGAGTTGAATTTTGATAAGGCGAGGTTTCTCGTGAGCATGGAACCGCTCGGGAAATACTCCCCGAAAGGGGCAGATGCCGTGGAGTTTCTCGTGGCGACCAATCCGGGGGCAGACCTGTATCCGCTCGGGAAAGTGGCATCTGGAGGAGAGCTGTCGCGTATCATGCTGGCGATCAAATCCGTTTTTGCGGATACCGATCATATCGAGACGCTGATCTTTGATGAGATTGACGTCGGGATCAGTGGGAGGACGGCGCAGAAAGTATCGGAAAAAATGGCGTTTCTCGGTAAAACGCACCAGGTGATCTGCATCACCCATCTCCCGCAAATCGCGGCGATGGCGGATACCCATTTTGTCATTGAAAAGGTAACTTCGGATAAAGAGACACGGACAGAAATCCGCCCTCTCTCGGTCGAACAATCGGAAGAAGAACTGGCGCGGATGCTCGGCGGGGCAGAAATCACGGATGCAGTACTTGCCAATGCAAGAGAAATGAAAACACTTGCAAAACAATATTCATAAAGTAGGCTTTTTATGGTAATACTTCATGTAAGAAAAACTGGCTTGACATAAGCGAGAAAAAACGTGAGAAATGAGGATTACCATGAAAAGATATTACCGGATTTCACTTGTGGCACTTCTTGCCATTGATTTATTTTTCATCGGTCTGGTGACGGTTCGTTCGGCATCCGACCAAATTCCCGATACGATGTGGACTTATGTAGGCAGGGAGGAACAGTTATTTACAAACCTCCCCGCGAAAGCGGTGACAAAAACTCCAGAAGCTTCATCCGGCGAATCCGCCCAGGGTGAGCGGGATGCGGATACGGTGGAGGCATTGAATGTGACCGGAGGTTCCGGGCAGGCGACACTGAAATCCCAGGCGATGGGGAATTACAGCGTCGATGTGAAGCTTTTTGGAATCTTTCCGTTGAAAACCGTCGATGTAAAAGTCGTGGACCCGATGGTTTTAGCCCCTTCCGGTGAGCCGATTGGTATTTATGTGGAGACGAACGGCCTTCTTGTCCTTGCTACTACAAGTGTAGAAGGAAAGGACGGGCTGGTTTATGAACCGGCGTCCAACATTGTAAAGAGCGGGGATTATATATTAAAGATCAACGGAAAGCCGGTTAAGACGATCAAGGAGTTTAATTCGGTCATCCAGAAAACGGAGGGAAAAAAGGCTGTCGTGCGGCTGCGCAGGAACGGGACGGAGACGGATGTTTCCATGAAGGCTATTATGGCCAAAGATGGTACGTATAAGATGGGGATGTGGGTGAGGGAAGATACCCAGGGGATCGGGACGATGACGTATGTCACGGAAAACGGGGGATTTGGCGCATTAGGGCACGGCATTACGGATGCTGACACAGGGACACTCATGAATCTGAGCGGAGGAGAACTTTATAATACGGAAATCCTCGACATTATCAAAGGGGAGAAGGGAGCGCCGGGAGAACTAGAAGGCTATATCAATATGGTCGCGGATAACTGCATCGGCATGATCGAGAAGAATACGGGACTCGGCATTTTTGGGAAGCTCTCTGAGGATACAGGTCTTTCAGAAAATTTAGAATTTATGCCAGTCGGCTTTAAACAGGATATAAAACAGGGTAAGGCGTTCATTTATTCCAATATGGAGGGAAAAACAGAGAAATATTCCATTAATATAGAAGAGATCAAGATGAGCAGCACGGATAACAGGGGTATGGTCATCCGCGTGACCGATGCAAAGCTTCTTTCCCTGACCGGGGGGATCGTGCAGGGAATGAGCGGCAGCCCGATCGTCCAGGACGGGAAGCTGGTCGGGGCTGTCACGCATGTGCTGGTCGATGATCCGACGAGGGGGTATGGGGCGTTTATTGAGAATATGTTATCTCAGTGAGTGCGATGCGTTAAGAAATTTGTAAGATTCCCATTGACTTTTTGGACAGACTTATCAGGTAAACTGGTCTTGCGATAGAGATATTGCCCTGTATTTGGAAGTGAGGAGGTAGATCAGACATGGAACCATCTGGTATTTTAGTTGTCGATGATGACAGGGAAATCGTGACGGCGATCACAAAAAATCTAGAAGCGGAAGGGTATGTCGTTTTTCAGGCGTACGACGGGCTGCAGGCGTTGGAGGTTATGACGCGTGAGACGATACACCTAGTGCTTTTGGACATTATGATGCCGAATCTGGATGGACTGTCTGCTACGATGAAGATCCGGGAAAAGAAAAACATACCGATCATCCTCCTGTCAGCGAAATCAGAAGACAGCGATAAAGTCCTTGGTTTGACGATGGGTGCGGATGACTATATCACCAAGCCATTCTCACCCGCGGAACTGATGGCGAGGGTCCGTTCCCAGCTTCGGAGGTATATGCAGCTCGGCGATTACAGCGGAAGCAGGGATGCGGAACAGATCTTCGTCGGAGGACTTTTGCTCGACCTGGGATCCAAGCTTTTGTACGTGGACGGAGACCCCGTAAAGCTGACAGCGACCGAATACAAGATTTTGAAGCTGTTGATGGAAAATCCCGGCAGGGTGTTCTCGGCGGAGGAAATTTATGAGCGCGTATGGGAAGAGGATGCGTATTCCGTAGAAAATACGGTGATGGTCCACATACGCAGGATCCGCGAGAAAATCGAGATCAACCCCCGGGAACCGGAATACTTAAAGGTGGTGTGGGGAATTGGTTACAAAATGGAAAAACATAAGTGAACAATGGTGTGGGAAAAGGCGGAACCGCATATTGCTGTGGGGAGCTGTGCTTGGTTCACTCGTTCTGTTTTTTTGGAGCTTCGGTTTTGCCGCGAGTGGAGGGATCGGGTTACATTCGTTTACATATTTGAAGGGCGATTACTATCTCGACTCGGAGTATCATGCCGACGAGGTGAGGGAAGCATTCCGGGAAGTCAGGAATAAGTGTCTGGATGATGTGCAGCGCAGATTACCCGATGACGATTGGAATTTTCAGGGTACTTATGAATTCAGGCTGATGGAGGCGACGCGTTATAACCGGAACAATATTCCAAAAGAGGCGTATGAGGCTTTTATAAGAGAGGTGTGGAAAAGCGTATCGGATGAGGCCGAAGGGAATCAAACCCGTGACATACCGGCTGCTGTAAAGGATGATATCCAAAAAGGGGAGGCTCTCTGGTATTTCAGAAACAATCTACCCTGTTTTTACAGATGGGACGGACAAAATTACAACGCGTACGGAGATGCCGGCTCGCTGTCGGGGGAACTGTTAGGCGGGATGAGTCCGATGGGAGCCGACGAGCGGATCACGATCGGATTTACGGAGCAGATGCTAAAGCAGGGGGAGCGGCAGTACAGTCGGATCCTGACTCAGACCTATACCGGGTGTGGGGGAATGCTGATCAGCGTTCTTACTTTGCTGGCTGCGCTGTTCCTTCTGATTCCTGATGCGTTTCGCAACAGACGGGGGAGGCACTTTTATGACATCATCGTGTTGGCTTCACTTTATGCGTTTTGCACGCTGCCAGACAGGGTACAGGAACTGATCGTGCCGGATTATTCCTGGACGACAGACGGGGTCGAGATATTGATCGAACTCTTTCCCCTCGCATGTTCTGTGGCAGTGGTGTCAGGAATGATGTTGTTTTCGGCAGTTCATCTTATCTGTTTGGGAGCGGGACTCGGGAAAGTGAGACTAGGGAGGGCAGAAAAGGAAAAGTTTTCAACTATATTTAAAAGGGATCGTGGTTTTATTTACCAGACCATAAAGGGGGGGAAGAGAAAGATTATGGGGGAAGCCTATGTAAAGGAAGGGGTAGTGGAATGTAATAGGAAAAGGCTGCGTTTTACGCTGCTCTTATCTGGAATATTGATTTTAGCCGGCTGGTTTACTGCTTTTTTCTGTACAGTCATGATGGGCGGGTGGCAGAGTGAGTTTTTTGTTTTCGGCATAGAGGCAATCCTTCTCGGAGGGATATGGTATGTGTATCATATCGGGACGATCAAGATCCGTACAGAATATGCGCAGTTCATAAAGCAGATCGATCAGATCTGCGAGGGAAGTTACGGGACGCAGCAAACACGGTCAGAGTTTTCCCTGTTCCAGGAGGAATATCAAAAATTATTGACGCTCGGATGCCAGATGCAGATAAACATCGAAAAACAGGTGCAGGCGGAAAAGATGAAAATGGATCTGATCACGAATGTATCCCACGACCTGAAAACGCCGCTCACATCTCTGATCAGTTACATCGATCTATTATCGAAGGAAGATCTGCCGCCTGTGGCATCCGACTATGTCAAAGTACTCGAGAGGAAATCCGGGCAGCTTCGAAAAATGGTTGAGGATGTGTTCGATCTTGCGAAAGCGTCGAGCGGGAACCTGGAGGTAAATCTGGAGCGGGTAGAACTGGACCGGCTGTTGGTCCAGACGCTTGCCGATATGGAGCGTGAGATCGAGAATGCCCCGGTAAAAGTCGTCACGCAGCTTCCAGAAGCGGTTGCGGTACTGAAAAGTGACGGGAATAAGTTATACCGGGTGTTTCAGAATATTTTGCAGAACGCGCTCAAATACTCGATGCGGGATACGCGGATCTTTGTGATACTAACGGTGGAAAAGCGCAAAGCACTTCTTCGTGTGAAAAATGTAGCGGATTATGAGATGGATTTTACGGCGGAAGATGTGATGGGAAGGTTTTTTCGCGGTGATAAAGCCAGAAGTACTGAGGGCAGCGGACTGGGCTTAGCGATCGCCAAAGAATTTACCGAGCTTTGCGGCGGCATTTTGTCAGTGGATATTTCCGGTGATGTATTCTGTGTGGAAATCCGGTTTGACTGCGAGGATGTGATCTATATGTAGAGGACGTTGAGAGGAAGGATCAGGAAATGTGTGATAAAAGCGGGTCAGAAAAAAATTCGTATGAAAAGATTTATGAGGTTGTGCAGCAGATCCCGAAAGGGTCGGTCGCTTCGTACGGCCAGGTGGCCGCGTTAGCGGGCAACTATAGATGGGCGAGAGTGGTCGGGTACGCGCTGCATGTCAACCCGGACCCGCAGCATATCCCCTGCCACCGTGTCGTCACAAAAGACGGGAACGTATCAAAGGCATTCGCGTTTGGCGGTGCGAACCGGCAGGTGGAGCTTTTGCAGGCGGAAGGCGTCCAGTTTGAGGACGGACATGTGATCATGGAGCAGTTCCAGTGGGAGCCGGCGCCGCGCGTACACCATACGTTTGAGCCAGTTTGGGATGAGAATTCCCGGATACTGATCCTCGGAACATTTCCCTCGGTGAAATCGCGTGAAAACCATTTTTATTACGGGCATCCCAGAAACCGATTCTGGAAAGTGATCGCCGGGATCACACAAAGCGCTGAACCCGAGACGGTTGAGGAGAAGAAGGCGCTGCTCTTGGATCACCAGATCGCTGTCTGGGATGTGATCGAAAGCTGCCGCATCAATGGTTCCAGTGATGGTTCTATCCGGGATGTGGTCGTCAATGATATTCCGTCCCTGCTCGAACGTTCCGGCATTTGCCGTATTTATGGAAACGGCGCCAAGGCATGTGAACTGTACGACCGTTATCTCAGGGAACGTACGGGGATTGGGATCGAAAAGCTTCCGTCAACGAGTCCTGCCAATGCTTCGTTTCAGCTGGCACGCCTTTTGGAGGTTTGGTCTGAAATTCTCAGGTGAGCATTTACACTCTTTTCATTCTGTGCTACAATAAGAATGATAGCAGTACATGAGTAACAGGAAAGTGGAATAGAATGAATGGAGGTTTACGATGAGAAAACAGCTGAAAAAAGCAGTTAGCTCGGCGCGGCAGCAGTGCCTGCCACAAATGCCGGAGCAGCAAAAAAGCCGAAGTTAAGCAGCTCAAAGGTAACTGTAAGCGTAGGTAAGACTAAGACCATCAAAGTTAAAAATACGAAGAAGAAGGTGAAATGGTCGGTCAAATCCGGGAAGAAAAATATCAAGCTGGTGAAAAAGGCAAAGACGAGTTTGAAATTTAGAGGAGTGAAAGCCGGATCGGCCGTGATCACCGCTTCTGTCGCGGGAAAGAAGCTTACCTGTAAAGTGAACGTAAAGAAAGTGGATGTAAAGCCGTCAGTTTCGGTTCAGCCAACGCCGGTACCGCCAACCCCTCCTGTCGTGACACAGGCGCCGCCGGCAGCGTCACAGCCAGCATTAACGCAGGCACCTACGGATGTTCCGACTGAAGTTCCGTCCGAAACACCTGCCGGGCCGTCAGTGGCGACACCGGGACCGGATGAATATGAAGGAACGGATATTAGCTGGATCGATCCGAGTAAACCGATGGTAGCGTTTACGTTTGACGACGGCCCGATCGGAAATAAGGATACGGATACGAGTATGAAGATCCAGAAATCACTGCGTGAGCATAACGCACATGCTACCTTTTTCTATATCGGCAGCCGGCTCGGGAGCATTCAGGATGATGGGGAGATCAAGCTGAACGAAGGACCGGCGGATGAGATCCGTCAGGCAGTGGCATCCGGTTTTGAAGTGGGAAACCATTCCAACGGCTGGGATTCTTTAAGCACGAAAACGTATACCGAAGAGAAGATCCGGCTTTCGATCGAGACGACGGATAAACTTTTGACAGAAGTAACGGGATACCGTAACTTCCTGTTCCGTCCACCGAATCTGGCAGTCAGCCAGACGATGCGGGATACGATCGAAGCACCGTTTATCATGTGCGGAGTAGATAGTCAGGATTGGAATAAGGCGACGACGGAGCAGATTATCGCAAATGTGAAGAAAGCAAAAGACGGCGACGTCGTGCTGATGCACGAAACAGAAGCGAACACGGCGGAAGCGATCGATACATTACTCGACTATTTTAAAGAAAAAGACTGGCAGGTCGTGTCGGTATCGGAATTGTTCTTAGTACGTGGAATGAAAATGGAGAACGGAACGTCGTACAGCAATTGTCTTCCGGTGGCCACTACAAGCGAAGAATAGAAATTCGACAATAGTATAAGGAAGAAAAGGCATCCCAACATCCAAAAATGGAGCGGGGATGCCTTTGACATATAAAACAAAATATAGTATAATTTGATCATGTGAAACACAAGAAGAGGGAAAAAAGGAAGAAACGAGGAAGGGATGAGCCGATGAAGAAACCAGTTAGAGGAATCAGGTTCATGCTTGTTTTGGCAGCATGTATCCTGGGAAGTTTCCTTTGGAGCGGCAGGGGCGGCCGGGCAGCCGTGAAAGATGTGCAGGTGATAAACGGAAATACTTCCGAACTCACGGTGACGATCGGTGATACCGGGCATATCCAGCCGGTTGCCGATACGCTCATGACAGATGCCGGCGGCCTGCCGGTAACGGTGGCGCGCTGGGAGTATGACAGCTATCAGGAAGAGATCGTCCGCGTCGATCCCAACGGATATTATGAGGCGCTTTCCTATGGAAAAACGACGATCTGTGTGTATGGGTATACGGAACTCGGTGTCCTTGTTTTTCGAGGATCCTGCCATGTGATGGTCTGTGTGGATATGACGAATGCCACACTGGAAACAGATCAGCTGACCGGATATGTGACCGGATATGGTTCCTATACCGGGAAGATCAGGATAAACAGTTCGGTGCTGCTGAATGAAGACAATTCTGTCATGACCTACCAATCCGATGAGCCGGCGATGTCGGTGAGTTGTGAGATGATCAACAATGAGCTTTCGATTTCGGCGTATGGAGAAGGCAGCGCAAAGCTGACCGTGGTCATAAACGGAAAAGAATTTCTTATTTCTTTCAAAGTCATTCGACTGGAAATGTCGAAAACCGGTCTTGTAGCTTCCAGGGGAAAAAAGACGAAATTAAGAATCAGGGGAACGGGTGAAAAGGCGAAATGGACATCCAGTAATACAAGAGTAGTAAAGGTGTCAGGTGATGGAACGATCCGCTGCCGGAAAACCGGAAATGCTGTCATTACGGCACAGATCGGCGAAGTAAAAGTAGGCTGCGCGGTCAGTGTGATCCCCACAAAGCTTTTGAGAGTTGTAAATATGGCGAAAAAGATCGGCGCCAACTGGAAATACAGCCAGGCGAAGCGGATGCAGACTGGTTACTACGATTGTAGTTCCCTCGTTTGGAAATGTTATAAAAAAATAGGAAAGACGTTCGGTGATCCGCATTATGCCCCGGTTGCCGCGAATGTAGCGAAGTGGTGTGCCGGCCGTAAAAAGATGATCACGAAATCCTACACATGGAATCACGTACAGAAGATGAAACTGCGTCCGGGCGATTTGATCTTTAAAACCGGTCAGAAGAACGGACGCTATAAAGGGATTTATCATGTCGAGATGTTTGTCGGATATACGCTGACTGGTTTTGACAGTTCCGGAAAGCCCGTGCTCAGTGAATTGTGGGCGGCGCGTTCGGAAGGATATGGCGGCGGAGGATATCCGGTCGCACGCCCATAAATACATATCTATGAACACCCATTATCATAAGAAGAAATTGGTGTAAATTGATAGATTTCGTAGAATAACCGGATATTTTGTCGAAATTATGGATAATATGCGAAAATTCGGCACTTTAACCGGTATAAGAATACAAAATTGTCTTGCAATATACGGAAAAAACAATTATAATGCAAAAGATGACATTGATCGGATACAGGTCATGTCAAGTTCAGATGTATGGGAGGAATCAATATTGAATAAGCTAAAGGTCTTAGTTGTGGACGACAGCGCAAGAGCGGCTGCCATGATCCAGGATAGCCTGAGGGATGATGAGGACGTGGAAATTGTCGGACATGCCGAAGACGGCGTGGTCGCGATCGAAATGATCCGAGAAACGTCACCCGATGTCGTTTTCCTAGATTTGATCATGCCGAAAATGGATGGTCTTGTCGTTTTAGAGAAAGTGAGCAAAGGGCTTCCGGGGATTGAGAACAGGCCGGATTTTATCGTTGTCACCGCAGTGACACAGGAGAATGTGATGCAGACTGCCTTTCAGTATGGAGCATCCTACTATGTACTGAAACCATTTGAGAAGGAAACCATTCTCGCCAAAATACAACAGTTGAAGCCGGACAATAAGGCGCTTCTGGTGAACAGCCGGGAACAGTACGCCAAACGGGACGACAGGCCGGAATACAATTTGGAGATGGATGTCACAAATATCATCCACGAGATTGGAGTACCAGCACATATAAAAGGATATCAATATCTTCGAGACGCCATTATGATGTCAGTAGATGACAGTGAGATGCTTAATTCAATAACAAAGATTCTTTATCCATCCATTGCGAAACAGCATAAAACGACTCCGAGCAGAGTGGAGCGGGCGATCCGCCACGCTATCGAAGTCGCGTGGACGAGAGGAAAAGTAGATACGATCGACGAATTGTTTGGATACACGGTAAACAACGGCAAAGGAAAGCCGACGAATTCGGAATTCGTGGCACTGATCGCCGATAAGATACGACTGGAACAGAAAATGAGAGGTTAGAAAAGAGAGTATGTTGGCAGTAAGCCGTCACTTGTAGGAGTGGCGGCTGTTTTTTTACGTTGGATTCTTGCAATTTCCGTCTTTTTCCTTTATAATGATGAATACGATTAACAAACGAAATGTAGATGCGAGATAGAAAGGATTGGTTTGTATGGCAGAGGACCGGCTTAGTGGTTTGATCGAAGAATTTGATACAGGAGAACTGTCGCAGGACATCATCCCCCCGAACTTTACCGATCCTGACGTTTTGTTCCGGGTGCTGAAGAAGATCATCTTATCGGATCATCCGGGAGAAGATTTCGATTTTATAACGCGGGCCTATGAACTGGCGAAGGAAGCGCATAAGGACCAGAAGCGAAAGTCCGGCGAACCGTATTTGATCCATCCGGTTTGTGTCGCGATCATCCTGGCACAGATCGATATGGACAAGGAGACGATCGTCGGCGGGCTGCTGCATGACGTGGTGGAGGATACGAAGTATACGGTCGAGGAGATCGCGCAGATGTTTGGCGAGGAGATCGCGCGGCTCGTGGACGGCGTCACGAAGCTGACCCAGTTGAACTATTCGGCGGACAAGCTCGATGTCCAGGCGGAGAATCTGCGGAAGATGTTTTTGGCAATGGCCAAGGATATCCGCGTCGTCATTATCAAACTGGCCGACCGGCTCCACAATATGCGGACGCTGCAGTTCATGAAACCGGAAAAGCAGAAGGAAAAGGCGAGGGAGACGATGGATATCTATGCGCCGATCGCCCACCGTCTCGGTATTTCCAAAGTGAAGGTCGAGTTGGATGACCTTTCGTTCCAGTATTTGGAGCCGGACGCCTATACGGAACTGACCGAGAAATTTAACCATATGCGTGTGGAAAAAGAGACGTTTGTCAAGGATATCATGCTGGAAGTGCGCGAACATCTGGAGGAGGCAGGGATCAAGTCGACGATCGACGGGCGTGTCAAGCATCTTTTTAGTATTTACCGGAAAATGGTGAACCAGAGCAAGACGCTCGAGCAGATCTACGATCTGTTTGCCGTCCGTATCATTGTGGATACGGAACAGCAGTGCTATGCGGCGCTCGGTATCATCCATGAGATGTATAAACCGATCCCGGGACGTTTTAAGGACTACATAGCGATGCCGAAGGCCAATCACTACCAATCGCTGCACACGACACTGATCAGTCCCGACGGACAGCCGTTTGAGATACAGATCCGGACGTATGAGATGCACCAGACGGCCGAGTACGGTATCGCGGCGCATTGGAAATATAAGGAGACCAAGGGTAGCGAGCAGAGTGTAGGCAATGATGAGGCGAAGATGGCGTGGCTGCGGCAGATCCTCGAGTGGCAGCGGGATATGGCGGACAATAAAGAGTTCCTGAACCTGATCAAAAGCGATCTGAACCTGTTTTCTGACAGCGTTTACTGTTTTACGCCGAACGGGGATGTGAAGACGCTGCCGGCCGGCTCGACGCCGATTGATTTCGCGTACGCCGTCCACACGGCAGTCGGCAACAAGATGGTGGGGGCCAGGGTGAATGGAAATATCGTGACGCTTGATTATCAGATCCAAAACGGCGACCAGATCGAGATCACGACGTCCCAAAACAGCAAAGGGCCTAGCAGGGACTGGCTTGCGATCGCGCAGAGCACGCAGGCGAAAAATAAGATCAACCAGTGGTTCCGCTCCGAGTTTAAAGAAGATAATATCGTGCGGGGAAAAGAACTTCTGGCGATGTATGCCAAGACGAAGAATATTGACCTGTATAAATTGGTGAAACCGGAGTATACCGAGGCCTGCAAACGGAAATATGGATTTAAGGACTGGGATTCCGTCTGCGCCGCCATCGGGCATGGCGGGCTGAAGGAAGGCCAGGTGATCAATAAATTACAGTACGAGTACGATAAAAAGAATAAGAGGATCGTCTCAGACGAGCAGGTCCTCGAGGTGATCGGAAGCGTCAAAGAGGCAAAGGTAGCGAAGGAGGCGGGCAGCGCCGGTTCTTATACGAAGAGCAAGGGTGGTATCATCGTAGAGGGGCTGGATGATCTTGCCGTGCGTTTTTCGCGGTGCTGTAATCCGGTGCCGGGCGATGAGATCGTTGGATTTGTGACCCGCGGGCGGGGGCTTTCCATTCACCGCACCGACTGCGTAAATATGATCAATCTCCCGACCGAGGAGAGAAACCGGCTGATCGAGGCGGAATGGAGCCCGGAGGCGAAGAAAAATGAGGAATATTATCCGGTGGAGATCGTCATCTATTCGTATAACCGGAGCGGCGTGCTCTACGATGTATCGGGTATTTTCACGGAAAACGGGATCGATGTGAAATCAATGAACGTCCGCACGTCAAAGCAGAACCGGGCCACGATCGTCGTCGGATTTGAGACAAAGGGCGTGGAGCAGTTGAACAAGCTGGTGAAAAAGCTGCGAAATGTGGAGAGTATCATTGATATCGAGAGGCGCAGCAACGGATAGATCATAAAACGAAACAGTGCAATGGAGCGCAGAAACGAGGGAAAATATGGAGCAGAGTGAGATCATCGTTGATTCTACAGTAGTAGGGAGCGTGGGGACAAATTGTTATATCGTGCACCGGGCAGACAGTAATCGGTGTGTTGTCATAGATCCGGGGGAAGGCGGGGCGAAGATCAGCCGGTTTATCAAGGGTAATCAGCTGGTTTTGGAAGATATTTTACTGACCCACGGACATTTTGATCATATTTTAGGTGTGTCGGATCTGGTGTCAGGGGCGGGAGGCCGGGTCTGTATTTATGAGGGGGAAAAGACACTGCTCGGAGATGCCGGCCTGAACGTGTCGGGCATGGCGGGCCGGCCGGTAAGCCTGCGGGCCGATGTGCTTTTAAAGGATGGACAGATATATGAGACGGCGGGTATGAAATTTCAGGTAATCCATACGCCGGGGCATACAAAGGGAAGCTGCTGTTATTATCTGGAGCAGGAAAAAGCGTTGTTCTGCGGAGATACCCTGTTTTTTGAATCGGTCGGGCGCACGGATCTGCCGACAGGAAACGGCCGTGAACTGATCGCGTCACTGCGGGAGAAAGTACTTGTCCTTCCGGATGACGTGAAAGTGTATACCGGCCACGGGCCGGTTACGCAGATCGGATACGAGAAGGAAAATAACCCGTACGTCACGGACGTGTGAGGCTGTTTGAATGTCACGAAACTGAAGTTTCGTGCAGAAATGAAGGTAAACATGATTCAGATTACGATAAAAGACCAGGAATTTTCCTATGATTTGACAGCGCTTGCCCAGGCTTTTTTCCCGGAGAAGAAATGTGTCGTCCGGGAGGAAGAGGCGTGGCGCGGCCGGGACGGCTATACGGTGTGCTGGGAGATCGACGGCGAGAGGGTATTTGAGCATTTTGAGCCGTCGCCCTATACGAGAAACACCGTCAAGCGGAAGGTGTATGATCTTCTGAGCCGTTATTTAGAAAAAGAGCTGCCCTGGGGGACACTGACCGGCGTCCGTCCGGCGAAGATCCCACTGCGCATGCTGACGGAGGGTATGCCGGAGGAAGAGATCGACCGCGTTTTGCGGGAGGAATACCGGTGCAGCCGGGAGAAATCGGCGCTCGTGCTAGACGTGGCGAAGCGTGAATACGCCATCACAAGCGGGATCGATCATGAAAACAGTTTCTGTCTCTACATCGGCATCCCGTTCTGCCCGAGCATTTGCGCGTATTGTTCCTTTTCTTCGTATCCGGCGGGGAAATATGAGAAATGGATGGATGCGTATCTGGACGCGCTCGAGCAGGAACTATCTTATGTGGCGAAGACGTTTGCCGGAAAGAAGCTGCAGGCGGTCTATATCGGCGGCGGTACGCCGACCGCGCTGCGAGATCTGGCGTTTGCCAGGCTGCTGGACATGGTTGACCGCTATCTGCCGATGGAGGACGTGGCGGAGTATACGGTCGAGGCCGGGCGGCCGGACAGTATATCGGAGGAAAAACTCCAGGGTATGAAAGCGCACCGGGTTTCCCGCATTTCCATCAATCCGCAGAGCATGAAACAGCACACGCTCGATCTGCTCGGGAGGAAGCATTCGGTCGAGGATGTGAAACGCGTCTACGCGAGGGCGAGGGAACTCGGCTTTGATAATATCAATATGGATCTGATCGTGGGCCTGCCCGAAGAGACGTCGGCGGATTTTAAGCGGACACTTGAGGAGATCGTCCGCATGGAACCGGACAGTGTTACCGTCCACACGCTCGTGATCAAGCGGGCGTCGCAGATGCGCCGGGACCAGATGGAGCAGAGCGGCCGGAGGAAAGAGGGCCGGGGCACGGAGGGTTGGCGCGCGAAGGGCCGACGCACGGAGACGGGGCAAGAGGAAGAGCGCTGCGCCGAGACGATGCGGGAAGAAAACCATTACATCGAGGCGATGCAGGATGAGGCGGGGGCGTTTTTGCGGGAGCACGGTTACGGGCCGTATTATATGTACCGTCAGAAAAACAAGGCACTGACGACGCGGAATACGAACCAGGAAAACGTGGCCTACGCGAAACCGGGAAAAGAATGCCTGTACAATATCGTGATTATGGAGGAACTCGAAACAGTTCTGGCGCTCGGAAGCGGCGGTTCTACCAAGATCGTGTTCCACGGGGAGAACCGGCTGGAGCGGGTGGAAAATGTAAAAAATGTAGAACAGTATATCGAGCGCATAGATGAGATGATCCGGCGGAAACAGAAGTTTCTGCCTGTAAAAACGTGAAAAATGTAGAACAGTATATCGAGCGCGTTGATGAGATGATCCGGCGGAAACAGAAGTTTCTGCCTGTAAATATGGAGGTATGAGATGGCACTGAAAAAGAAACCGGTCACGGGGATGAAAGATATTCTCCCGAAAGAGATGGAGATTCGTGACTATGTGATCGGACTGATCAAAGAAACGTATGGCATGTTTGGTTTTTCTTCGATTGAGACGCCCTGTGTCGAACACATTGAGAGTTTGACGAACAAGCAGGGTGGAGAAAATGAAAAACTGATCTTTAAGATTTTGAAGCGGGGGGAAAAGCTGAAACTCGATACGGCGGAATGTGAGGCGGATCTCGTGGACAGCGGGCTCCGGTATGATCTCACGGTACCGCTCTCCCGCTATTACGCGAATAACGCCAATGAGCTGGGAGCGCCGTTTAAAGCGCTGCAGATGGGAAATGTCTGGCGGGCTGACCGCCCGCAGCGCGGACGTTTCCGCCAGTTTATGCAGTGTGATATCGATATTTTGGGCGAGCCTTCGATCCTGGCAGAGATTGAACTGATCCAGGCGACGACGACACTGCTCGGAAAGCTTGGATTCCAGAAGTTTACGATCCGCATCAACAACCGTAAGCTTCTAAAAGCGATGGCTGCCTACTGTGGGTTTGCCGAGGCTGCCTATGACAATGTGTTTATTACGCTCGATAAGATGGATAAGATCGGCATGGACGGCGTGGGGGAAGAACTTTTAGGCGCCGGATACGAAAAAGAGGCGGTGGAGAAATGCCTGTCCTTTTTCCAAACGGTCGGCAGCGACGTCGAGGGTATCCGCTACGCCAAAGAACTGTTGGGCGATCATCTGGAAGAGGGGACCGCAGAGGATCTGGAGACAATCTTTTCGATGGTAGAGGATATCAAGGCAGCGGATTTTAACATGAAATTTGATCCGACGCTCGTCCGCGGTATGGGATACTATACGGGGCCGATCTTCGAGATCGCGATGGATGAGTTCGGCGGATCGGTCGGCGGCGGCGGACGTTACGATGAGATGATCGGAAAATTTACGGGCAGCGATACGTGCGCGTGCGGTTTTTCCATTGGATTTGAGCGGATCGTGATGCTCCTTTTGGAGCGGGATTTTGAAGTGCCGTCGGCGGCGGGGAAAAAGGCGTTTCTCGTCGATAAGAAGGCATCCCCCGAGCGGCTGCGGGAAGTGCTTGCGCTGGCAGCGAAAGAGAGGGATGCCGGATATAAGGTGAGTATAAACGTTATGAAGAAAAATAAGAAATTCCAGAAGGAGCAGCTGGCAAAAGACGGATATGAGGATATTCAGGAGTTTTTTGCCTAACAAAGGCGCAAAAAACATGCGCAGAAAAGAGGATAAGGCTGAAAAAAGCGTAAGCCTGACAAGTTTGAGCGTGGACGCCCAAACTTGAGAATTTGTAGGCGCAAAATACATGCGCAGAAAAGAGGATAAGGCTGAAAAAAACGTCAGCCTGACAAGTTTGAGCGTGGACGCCCAAACTTGAGAATTTGTAGGCGCAAAATACATGCGCAGAAAAGAGGATAAG
>CAJTTQ010000029.1:0-8361 GCA_910579145.1 uncultured Eubacterium sp. | reverse complement strand
GATGGCAGAATCAATGAAGGGCCTGCGGCGGACATGCCGGTGTGCGGAGATGACAAAAGAGCACATCGGGCAGACTGTGACCGTGATGGGCTGGGTACAGAAGAGCAGAAATAAGGGCGGTATCATTTTCGTGGATCTCCGCGACCGCACGGGGATCATACAGCTGATTTTTGAGCAGGGGGAGACGGCAGAAGAGGCGTTTGAAAAGGCGGCGAAACTGCGCGCGGAGTTTGTTGTGGCCGTAACTGGTACGGTGGAGCACCGTTCGGGAGCCGTAAATGAAAATCTGCTGACCGGATCGATCGAGGTGCGGGCGAAGGAGATCCGCATTCTCTCGGAGTCGGAGACACCGCCGTTTCCGATCGAGGAGGACAGCCGCACGAAAGATGACATCCGGCTTCACTATCGTTTTTTGGATCTGAGACGTCCGGATCTGCAGCGAAATCTCATGATGCGCAGCCGGATCGCGATGCTGGTCAGGCAGTTTCTGGCAGAAGAGGGTTTTTTGGAGATCGAGACGCCGATGCTGACGAAGAGTACACCGGAGGGCGCCAGGGATTATCTCGTGCCGAGCCGCGTGCATCCGGGCAGTTTTTACGCGCTCCCGCAGTCGCCGCAGTTGTTTAAGCAGCTTTTGATGTGTTCCGGGTACGACAGGTATTTCCAGATCACAAAATGTTTCCGCGACGAGGATCTGCGCGCTGACCGGCAGCCTGAGTTTACGCAGATCGATATGGAGCTTTCGTTTGTAGACGAAGATGATGTGATCGATGTGAACGAGCGCCTGTTGAAAAGATTGTGGAAAGAGGTGCTCGGGCAGGAACTTACGCTGCCATTTCCGCGTATGACCTGGCAGGAAGCGATGGACCGTTTCGGTTCGGATAAGCCGGATACGCGGTTTGGCATGGAACTTTGTGATGTGACGGAGCTCGTTCGGGACTGTGGGTTCGGCGTGTTTACCGGCGCGGTTTCGGCGGGTGGTTCCGTGCGGGGCATCAACGCGAAAGGGCAGGGAGCGATGCCGCGCAAGAAGATTGATAAACTTGTGGATTTCGCCAAAGATTTTGGGGCAAAGGGACTGGCCTATGTGAGCATTCAGCCGGATGGAAGCCTGAAATCTTCGTTCGCGAAATTTATGACGGAGGACGAGCTTCAGGCGCTCGTAGAGGCGATGGACGGCGAGCCGGGCGATCTGCTTTTGTTTGCCGCTGATAAGGATAAGGTCGTGTACGATGTACTGGGGAACTTGCGCCTGGAACTGGCGAGGCAGCTGGAGCTTCTCGATAAAAATACCTATCATTTTCTGTGGGTCACGGAATTTCCGCTTTTGGAGTACAACGAGGATCTCGGGCGCTACCAGGCGATGCACCATCCGTTTACGATGCCGATGGAGGAGGACCTTCCTCTGATCGATCAGGAGCCGGGAAAGGTGCGGGCGAGGGCATACGATATCGTGCTGAACGGTACGGAACTCGGTGGGGGATCGGTGCGTATCCACCAGAATGATATACAGGAGAAAATGTTTGAGTGCCTCGGCTTTACGAAGGAGGCGGCTAAAGAGCAGTTTGGCTTCCTGCTGCGCGCGTTTGAGTACGGCGTGCCGCCGCATGCGGGGCTTGCCTACGGGTTTGACCGCCTCGTTATGCTGATGGCAAAAGAGGATAACATCCGCGAAGTGATCGCGTTCCCGAAAGTGAAAGACGCGTCGTGTCCGCTGACGGCGGCCCCGGATGTGGTAGACGAAAAACAGCTGGAGGAACTTTGTATCGAGGTAAAAAAGGAAGAGATAGAAAAGGAGGAATGAATCGTGAGTGTGCAGGCAAAGCAATTTGGAACGACGAAGAATGGGGAAGAAGTGACGTGTTACACGCTGGAGAACAAAAATGGCATGAAGGCCGAATTCATTGATTACGGCGCGATCATCGTATCGCTGTTCGTGCCGGACAAGGACGGCAAGCTGGACGACGTGGTGCTTGGATATGATGATGTGGCCGCCTATGAGGCAAACGGCTGTTTCTTTGGCGCCCTGATCGGCAGACATGGAAACCGGATCGGCGGCGCGTCATTTGAATTAAATGGCGTCACCTATGAACTTGAAAAAAATGACGGTGAAAATAATCTGCACGGTGGTACGCCGGGCTATCACAAATTGATGTATCAGGTGGAGACGAGCGACGACAGCGTGACATTTTCCCGCACGAGTCCGCATATGGAACAGGGGTATCCCGGAAATCTCGACCTTAGCGTGACCTATACGCTGACGGACGACAATGAACTGAAGATCACGTATACGGCAAAATCGGATCAGGACACACTGTGCAATATGACGAACCATTCTTATTTTAATCTGAAAGGGCATGATGGCGGAGAGATCACGGATCACAACGTATGGATCAAGGCAAATGGCTTTACCGAGACGAGCGACGATCTGATCCCGAATGGAACGATCGTGGATGTGACGGGAACGCCGATGGATTTCCGTACGAAAAAGGCGATCGGCGACGATATCGGGGCCGATTACAAGCCACTCGTGATCGCCGGCGGTTATGACCACAATTACGCGCTGGATAAAAAATCCGGAGTGCTGGAAAAAGTGGCGGAGCTTTCAGAGGATCGTTCCGGGCGCACGATGGAAGTCTATACCGATCTTCCGGGCATGCAGCTCTACACGGGCAATTTTATCGAAAAAGAGATTGGTAAAGGTGGAAGCGTTTACACGAAGAGGAACGGCGTGTGCTTTGAAACGCAGTTTTTCCCAAATTCCATCCATGTGCCATCTTTTGATTCCTGCGTGTTAAAAGCCGGAGAGACATTTACGTCGACGACGATCTACCGATTCTGCTGATCTGAGGTATTGACGAAGTGTGAATGAAACTACGGATTCGAATGTCTCCCATGGAGTCATTAACCTCATCACGTAGTTTCTTGCAAGGCGCTGCCTGCAGCACCTTGCTCTATTCACACTAGAAGAACGCAGGAAGCAGCGTTCTTCATGAAAATGTATGTGCCGCCTGTGGCGGCATGTTTGGAAAAGTGAATGTAGTGTACACCGTCCGGGGCCGAAAAAATTTTCTTCCCTTGGTATAACCGAACAAGGTATCGGCGAATACTATAAGGATAAGGATAAAAACCGAAGGAGAAAAAATGTGAATAGTGTTCTGGGGAAATTGATCCAAAAGGAATTTGGGAGAAATAAATATAAAGCTTACTGTAATAAGTTAGACCGGAAAGAGTGTATGGACATTTTCTGCGATATTTACCTCGATCTCAACCAGAGTTCCGAGGAGTATCTCAGCGACAGACTCCTGAATCTCTTACGGACTGTCCAACTTTCCGTTAAGATCAGCCAGATCTTCTTTTATATCACGGCAGGATTTGTCGTCGGTATCCTGGCGCTGACGCTGATGCCGGCGATGCTGGAGGTGAAAGTGACGGCGATGGGCATTTTGATGGTGCTGTATTTGTTCAAGCTGACGGAGTATGTGACAAACCGCTACTGTGACCGGGATGTCCGGCTTGTTCTCATTTATAAGACGGCGTTATTTCACTTGTTGTCGGAGGAAGGGCGGTAATACGGGGAGAGAAAGAAGGAAGAGTGAAAAATAAATTTTTCACTCTGCAAGTTTGTGCGCGCACGCCCAAACTTGGTAAGAACTTTTAGTTCTTTGATGTGCAAAAGACGTGCGCGCATGAGGGGAATTGTTATGAAACGAACTCGTTTGAAGGACAGGGATCTTCCGTTTTACACACGGGGGGAAGAAATTTTTAATATGGTCTCCCATATCGTGGGAGGGGCTCTGGCGGTGGCGGCGCTTGTTCTGTGCGTCGTCTGTTCCGCGCTCAAAGGCGATGTGTGGAGTGTCGTTGCTTCGGCGATCTACGGGGCGACGATGGTCCTGCTCTATACGATGTCCAGCATTTACCACGGATTGACATCGGAAATGGCGAAAAAGGTATTTCAGGTCATTGACCACTGCACGATCTATTTTCTCATCGCGGGGACGTATACGCCGATCACGCTGGCGGGGCTTAGGGTAGAGCATCCCGTCGTCGGGTTTGTCGTGTTTGGCATCGTTTGGGCGTGCTGTTTTACGGCCGCTACATTGACGGCGATCGATCTGGAAAAGTATAAAAAACTGGCGATGATCTGCTATCTGGGGATGGGATGGTGTATCGTGTTTTTCATCCAGCCGACGATCGAGCTGCTCGGCGTGGGCGGCATGACATTTCTTTTGACGGGCGGCGTGGCCTATACGATCGGCGCGGTGCTTTATGGCATCGGGAAACGGAAAAAGTACATGCACTCCCTGTTTCATTTGTTTGTCATCGCGGGGAGCGTGCTTCACTTTTTCATGATCCTGTTTTATGTGATCTTATGAAGTTAGGCGGGAGTTGTGAAACAACGGAGCGATCCGGGGCATCCGTTGGGGGCAAAGTCCCTTTTGACCCCAACATCATTTAGGGCAATTTGATAGGGGATAACCCCGATATTATTTTGTTGTGCGCAGGCACAGGAAGGAGTAACGAGATGGTAGTTGAGCCAAAAGTAAAAGGATTTATCTGTACGACGGCACATCCGAAAGGCTGTGAGGAGAGTGTCCGCAGACAGATCGAGTGTACGAAACAATACAGGGAGGGGGCACAAGTTCCGTCCGAAGCGCCGAAGAAGGTGCTTGTGATCGGGTCTTCGACCGGATACGGGCTGGCTTCCCGCATTGCTGTTACATATGGGTATGGCGCGGACACGATCGGAGTTGCTTTTGAGAAGGAGTCCAATGGAAAGCGTACGGCAACGGCCGGCTGGTACAACACGGCGGCATTCGAAGCTTTTGCAAAGGAAGACGGCTATTACGCGAGATCGTTTAACGGCGACGGCTTTTCCGCGGAAATGAAGGAACAGGTGATCCAGTGTATCAAGGACGACTTCGGACAGGTTGACATGATCGTTTACAGCATGGCGGCTCCGCGGCGCACGATGCCGGACGGCACGGTCGTTTCGTCTGTTTTGAAAACCGTCGGCGAACCGTTTACGAATAAGACGATCGACCTGCGGACCAATGAGATCAAAGAAGTGACTGTCCCGGCGGCGAATGACGATGAGATCCAGGCGACCGTGCAGGTCATGGGCGGCGAGGACTGGGAGGACTGGATCCGCGCGCTCCACGATGCCGGCGTCATCAAACAGGGCGCTGTCACGCTCGCTTATTCCTATATCGGGCCGGTTGTGACACATCCGATCTATAAGGAGGGTTCGATCGGGCAGGCGAAGAAACATCTCTATGATACGTCGGTGCAGCTGACGAAAGAGTTTGCGGATATTGGACTGAAAGCGTATATTTCCGTGAACAAAGCGCTTGTGACGCAGTCGAGCGCCGCTATCCCGATCGTGCCGCTCTATATGTCCCTGCTTTACCGGGTCATGAAGAAGGCAGGACTGCACGAGGGATGTATCGAGCAGATGGACCGTTTGTTCTTAGATAAATTGATCGGGGATGTGGAGACGGATGAAGAAGGCAGGATCCGCATGGATGATTATGAGATGAGGGCGGACGTGCAGAAGAAGATCACGGACATCTGGGAGGGTATCGACTCGCAGTCCGTTCAGGAACTTGCGGATATTGAAGGGTTCTGGGATGAGTTTTACCAGATGTTTGGTTTCCGGTATGACAATGTGGATTATACGGAGGATGTGCAGATCTAGAAGTTAGAGCGGAATTACACAATAGAGAGGGCACTTCAGGCATGCGAGGCGAAAGAGTATGTATGCTGTGAAGTGTCCGTTTCATTTTATTCTAACACTATTCTTTTATGGTTGATTGATAAGGGGAATCTAATGGGCGGTCGAGAAGGAAAAAATATGTTCTTAGGTTGATTTGGGATTTAATATCGAATATAATAAAAGTGGAATGGTAAACAGACGGAGAGGGTATATGGATGAAGGAGGTATAAGTTTTGGTTACTGGAGTAATTAAGAATAAGATTGATAAAATATGGACAGATATATGGGCAGGCGGGATCACGAATCCCCTCACGGTAATTGAGCAGCTTACCTATCTTATGTTTATCCGGTCGCTGGATGAAAAGGAATTGGAGCAGGAAGAGTTTGATCATATGACGGGAAGCACGGGAAAAAGAATATTCCCTGCCTCGTCAACCGGCCAGTCGATGAGATGGAGCAGGTTTAAGGACAGGGATCCGAGAGAAATATTTGATATATTGTCACAGAAAGTATTTCCGGCAATAAAAAATATGAAAAATGGAAGTTTGCCGGATTTTTCGGAAAATGGGGAAATGATAGAATTATCTGATCCGGATGAAGCAGAAAACATGGAGAAAACAGCTTTTGCGCGCTACATGGAAGATGCCATGTTTCTTATTCCCACGCCGCAGGTGCTGCAAAAGATCATCACTGGATTAGAGGATTTGTATGAAAATGACATATCCGAACTGGACATGCAGGGAGATCTGTATGAGTATATGCTCGGGAAATTATCTACCGCAGGGCAGAATGGCCAGTTCAGGACGCCGAGACAAATACGGGAAATGATGGTGGAACTTCTCCGGCCAACCCCGGATGATACCATTTGTGATCCGGCCTGTGGAACAGCTGGTTTTTTGGTATCAGCTGCGGAGTATATACGAAAAAATTATGAAGAGACGATGACGACGGAACAGTGGGACAAGTTTTCAAACGAAACATTTACCGGATTTGACACCGACCGGACGATGCTGCGGATCTCGGCGATGAACCTCATGCTTCATTCCATTTCAAACCCGGAAATTGATTATCTGGATTCTGTCTCAAAGCAGAATCAGATCAAAGGAAAGTATTCCATATGTCTTGCCAATCCTCCGTTTAAGGGAACGATCGACGCGGAGAGTATCAATGATGATCTGAAAGCGGTCACGAAGACGAAAAAGACGGAATTACTTTTCGTAGCCTTGTTTTTGCGTATGATGAAAAAGGGCGGTAGATGTGCCTGTATCGTGCCAGACGGCGTGCTTTTTGGCAGCAGTAAAGCACATAAGTCGATCCGGCAGGAATTGGTGGAGAATCACCAGCTGCAGGCGGTCATTTCCATGCCATCCGGGGTGTTTAAGCCGTACGCTGGTGTTTCTACTGCGGTTTTAGTATTTATAAAAACCGATGCAGGTGGAACCGATCAAGTGTGGTTTTATGATATGAAAGCAGATGGGTACAGCCTTGATGACAAGAGAGGGGAAATCGCGGAGAATGATATACCGGATCTGATTCAGAGATTCCACAATATGTCTTCCGAAACCGAAAGAGAGCGGACCGAGCAGAGTTTCTTTGTGCCAAAGCAGGAGATTGTGGATAATGGATATGATCTGTCTATAAACAAGTACAAGAAGGTGGAGTATATACCGGTAGAGTATCCGCCGACTTCTGAAATACTGGATGAGTTGGAACAGTTGAATGAACAGGTGACAAATGAGTTGGGGCAGTTGAGGGAGTTGTTAAAAGAGGGGTAAATAGATGGAAAGGAAATTTGTATGGTCTTGGAGAATAAACTCGGTTTGAACGATTCTGTCGAATTGGCGAAAATGGAGGAACAGATTAGCAAGAAAAGAGCAATGGAGTTGTTTGAAAGCGGCCGGTTAAATGACCTGGAAGCGGGGACGTTTCAAGCGCTTGTTGAGATTCATAAATATCTCTTTGAGCAGATCTATGATTTCGCGGGAAAAGTCCGGGATGTAAATATAGCAAAAGGAAGTTTCAGATTTGCTCCGGTTTTGTATCTACAAGCTGCCATAAAAAGTGTAGAAGATATGCCGCAGTCAGATTTTGATGAAATCATTGAGAAGTATGTGGAAATGAATATTGTTCATCCATTTCGGGAGGGAAATGGGCGCAGTACCAGAATCTGGCTTGATCTTATTTTGAAGAAAGAGTTACATGTAGTAATTGATTGGAGTTTGGTGGAAAAGGATGATTATTTGCTGGCAATGGAGAGGAGTCCGGTTAAGGATATTGAGATTAAGCATATTTTAAGACAGGCGCTGACGGATAAGATCGACGACAGGGAGATTTATATGAAGGGGATTGATTATAGTTTTTACTATGAAGGGTATGGTGTTTATAAAGCGGAGGAATTGTAAATAGAGTTAGATAAATTAAGATTTGTGGGGGAGCTGGGGATGGAGGAAAGGAGAATGTAGATATGGACAAAGATTCATTTTCGTTTGTCATTTACATGATTCACGCATGTGCAAATAAGTGGGAGTATCGTCCTTCCGAAGTATATAAAAAAATGAAACATGCAGACTGTATCAAGGGTTTTTTGGTGCCAAATTACGAGATCCTTCATACGCAAAGTACGCAGTATGTCATAGAAGACA
>CAJTTQ010000028.1:26461-30167 GCA_910579145.1 uncultured Eubacterium sp. | reverse complement strand
CCGGGCGTATTCGTGAATCCAGATTTCAGAAATATTATTTACGCGGCTCCGATCGTTTTGTCCGTGCTGTTAACCGTCCTGGTCCTTCTCTCCCAGCCGCTGAAAAATCAAAACAGCGACGAGGAAGCAGATGAAGAGGCGCAAGAGGATACTGGCGCCGCAAAACGGAGCGCCTCACCGGACGATCTTACTGCTGCTGAGGAAAATTCCTGAGCGTAAGTCTAATTTTATTTTAATCAAAGGAGGGTGATCATACTATGTTAACAAACGCATATAAAGTTACATCTACATCAAACAATAAAATCCAGCTCAAGGTACTGCCAGGGCATTTTGCTACCAGCCACTCACACATCAATTTCTATCTGGATATGACGCGGTTAAAAGTCGGACAGCGGGAGGCAAGAGATGTCGCCTCTACCTTAGCGAGAGATTATCAGTACAACAAACCGGTCGACTGCATCATCTGCATGGACGGCTGCTACATGATCGGCGCCTATCTCGCCGAACAATTATCGGACGCCGGCGTGATTTCCATGAACATGCACAAAAGTATTTATGTCATCGAACCGGAATTTGATTCGAACGGGCAGATGATCTTCCGCGACAATATCCAGCCGATGGTACGCGGAAAGAACATCGTGCTCCTTCTGGCATCCGCCACAACGGGAAAAACGATTGCCCAGAGTTTGGAATGTATCCGGTATTATGGCGGTATCATCCAGGGGATCTCCGCGATCTTCAGCGCTACTGACACGATCGAGGATTACCCGGTCCATACGATCTTCCACACGGATGATTTCGTAAACTATCAATCCTATTCCCCTCATGACTGCCCATTCTGCCAGTCCGGGCAGAAGATCGACGCGATCGTGAATAATTTTGGGTATTCGCAGTTGTAAAAAACCTTGGTTCCTATAATACAAAAAAAGAATTCGCGGCGCGAATTCTTTTTTATTTTGACAAATCAGATGATTTTATTTCCCGGATTACAGGACCTTCCCGCCACACGCGCGGCAGTTCACATTTCGCTTCGGGAACGGAACCCTCCTTATCTCCATCGTCAGGGCATCCACCGTAAGGAGCTGCCCGGTCAGAAGATTTCCGATGCCAAGCAGATACTTGACCGCCTCCATCCCCTGCATCGAACCGATCATACCGCAAATGGCTCCGATCACGCCAACTTCTTTACAGGAAGGAACATCCCCGGGTTCCGGCGGTTCCTCGAAAATACAGCGGTAACACGGCCCCTCCCCCGGCACATATGTCATCAGCTGGCCGCTAAAACGCACGATCCCACCGTGTGAAAAAGGTTTTCCCATCTCGACACATGTATCGTTCACCAAGAACTTTGTCTCAAAATTATCCGTCGCGTCCAAAACAAAGTCATAATCACCAAAAATAGATTTAACATTTCCCGAATCTATTCTCTGAACATAGGTGTTCACAGATATATCGGGGTTCAGCGCCTCGATCCTTTTGCGGGCAGATAATGTTTTCGGCATTCCTATGCTTTGGGTCGTGTGTATGATCTGCCTTTGCAGATTTGTTAAATCTACATTATCATCATCCACGATACCGATCGTCCCCACACCGGCGGCCGCCAGATACATGGCGATGGGGGAGCCGAGCCCCCCCGCCCCCACGATCAGAACACGGGAAGAGAGCAGTTTCTCCTGCCCTTTTTCCCCGATCTCATCTAACAGTATATGCCTCGCATACCGTTCTCTCTGCTCGTCGTTCATGCTGATCCCCATTTCTGCTCCGTTTCTCTTTCGCCAGCTTTTTTACCGCATCAAACTATTTTGCTAAAATTTCATCCGCTAACCGTTCCATTGCTTCGACATCCGCATCCTTCATGGTAGACTTGATGGATACCATTTCATCGCAGATCGTAATGTTTTTCAGGCCTTCTAAAACTGCCTTCATCTGTTTACCTGCCATCGGCGCCCAAGAGCCGTTTTCCATTATACCAACCACTCGTTTCTGATAGTTCTTACTCTTCAAATGATGGAGGAAATCTTCCATCACCGGGAAAATGCCGCCATCATATGTAGCCGCTGCCACAACGATCTTATCATAACGGAACGCATCTTCGATCACTTCAGCCATATCTTCTCTGGAAAGATCACTGACAACGACCTTTTTGGCTCCCTTTTTCTCCAGGATCTCCCCGAGTTTTTTCGCCGCTTCCGCTGTGTTTCCGTGAATGGATGCGTAGGCCACGAGTACTCCCTCGTTCTCCGGCTCATAACTGCTCCATGTGTTGTATTTGTCGATAAAATAAGCTAAATCCTCTTTTAATATCGGCCCATGCAGCGGACAGATCATAGCAATGTCCAAACCAGCCGCCTTTTTCAATAACGCCTGTACCTGCGCACCGTATTTTCCCACGATATTAAAGTAGTAACGCCTTGCCTCGCAGGCCCACTTATCTTCGTACGACAACGCTCCAAACTTACCGAATCCATCTGCCGAGAACAGGATTTTCTCCGACTGCTCATAGGTCACCATTACCTCCGGCCAGTGTACCATCGGAGCCATAAAGAACTGCAGCGTATGGGACCCGAGCGATATGGTTTCGCCCTCTTTTACTACAATTGTCCGGTCAGATACATCCAGATCAAAAAACTGCGGAAGCATGGAAAAGGTTTTGGCATTTCCGATCAATTTCATTTCAGGATACTTCTCTGCCGCTTTTTGTATGTTCGCAGCATGGTCCGGCTCCAAATGGGAAATAACTAAATATGACGGTTTTTTATCTCCGAGAACTTTGTCTACATTCGCAAACCATTCATCCGTGGCACGCTGGTCCACCGTATCCATGATCGTAATCTTTTCATCCAGGATCACATAGGAATTGTAGGAAACACCGTTTGGCACGATGTACTGGCTCTCAAAAAGATCAAGCGTTGTATCATCCGCACCTACATAAACAATCGAATCCGAAATTTCTGTATCCTTGCTCATAATCGTTTCATTATTCATTTTCATTCATCCTTTCACTCATTTTCTCTCCATCTGATCCAACGACCGGATCCCATCTCTGTTCCGGTCCTTCTCTGACAACAAAATTTCAACGCCCTCTTCGACCGGCCATTCCACACCAATCTCCGGGTCATCCCAGCGAATACCGCCCTCATCCTCCGGGTGGTAAAAATCCGTGCATTTATAAGAAAAAACCGCCGTGTCAGACATCACATAATAGCCGTGCGCAAATCCCTCCGGCACATAAAACTGCTTCTTATTTTCATCGGAAAGAACGACACCAAACCATTTTCCATACGTGCTGGAACCTTTCCGAATATCGACTGCCACATCAAAAACTTTCCCTGACAGAGCACGGACCAGCTTCCCCTGGGGAAATTGTTTCTGAAAATGCAATCCCCGCAGCACTCCTTTTTTGGACATCGACTCATTGTCCTGCACAAATTCCATGTTCAGACCATGTTCTGCAAAATCCTGCTTATGATAGGTTTCCATAAAATAACCGCGCTCGTCACCAAACACCTGTGGCTCGATCACGTACAACCCTTCAATATCACAGGGCGTTACTTTTATCTTTCCCATTGTTTCCTTTCCTTTCTGCCAAATATGATCAGACCGCTAAACAAGCATGTCCGAAACATTGCGTTTTTCGCGGAGCACTTTGACGCTCCTTATACAGTATAATATTATTCTCAAATTCTAGCAATAGTTATTTGTAAAA
>CAJTTQ010000028.1:17613-26451 GCA_910579145.1 uncultured Eubacterium sp. | reverse complement strand
AGCTCAGTCTATCGGAGCAGCGACAAAACCATACTTTCCCTCACTTCTTACAGGCAGGCGATACTCCCCCAAGCAGCACCCGCTCTCACTGTTATCACACAATTACTACATTAATCATTTACAGAACAGACAATTTGCTGTAAAATAAATTCCAGCAGCTTATGAAACAACCGCATACGGTAACCACAACTCACAAAGGAGGCTCTAGGAACATGGGTAAGGAAACGAACGATTCAACAATCGGTTTTTTTGGTCTTGGACTTATCGGCGGCTCGATTGCCAGGGCTATCCGCTCCAGACACCCGGAAATTCATATTATGGTATATACACGGAGAAAGAACCCGGCCTTGGAAGAAGGCATGCAGGAGGGCGTCATCAACAGTCTCGTCTACGAAATCAATGAATCGTTCGCCGCATGTGACATTCTTTTTTTATGTGCGCCTGTTCTGACAAATATAGAGGCCCTGCACACGCTGAAACCACTGATCCGTGAAACCTGTATCATCACGGACGTCGGCAGCGTAAAGGGAACCATCCAAAAAGAAGCCATCCGGCTCGGCATGGAACGTAACTTCATCGGTGGACATCCGATGGCAGGTTCTGAAAAAACCGGATATGCCAATTCGACAGCGGAACTGTTAAAAGACAGCTATTACCTCCTGTCTCCCACCGCGCAGACGAGTGAAGAACATCTAAACCGGCTACTGTCACTTCTCGCCTGCACACAGTCCAAGTGCGTCGTCATTGATCCTGACACACATGACGATGTGACAGCCGCCGTCAGCCATATTCCTCATATTGCGGCAGCTGCGCTCGTAAATCTCGTACAAAATAATGACGATGAACATTCTTATATGAAGACATTTGCTGCCGGCGGCTTCCGCGACATTACGCGTATCGCTTCCTCCTCGCCCGAAATGTGGGAAAGTATATGCCTGTCCAACAAAGACAGCATATGCTGTTTTTTGGAGAAATTCATATCCAGCCTTCGCGACATCCAAACCGATATCCAAAATGAAAATAAGGAAGCGCTCCACGCTTTTTTTCAGGAAGCGGGCGATTACCGGAATTCACTGCGGTAAAATTACCTACGGTAATCACCGGTACTAAGGTCATCCTCTCTCCCACTCTTCCTTTTTCTCTTCCCAGTACAACTTGTCTGACGCCGAGATCCTGCGGATGATACGGCAGGGATTCCCAGCTGCCACAACGCCGTCCGGGACATCGCCGGTCACGACAGAACCCGAGCCGATCACGACATTATTTCCGATATGTACGCCCGGATTGATCGTAACATTTCCACCAATCCATACATTGTCGCCAATGCACACTTCTTTCGCGTATTCGAGTTCGGTATTCCTGACCGCTGCGTCAATTGGATGACATGCCGTATAAATATGGACACCCGGCCCGAGCATGACATGATCGCCAATCTTGATTTTTGCTACATCCAGCATGACACAGTCGAAATTCGCATAAAATCTTTCACCCGCTGAGATATTCCCTCCATAATCACAGCGAAACGGCGGTTCCACGTAACAGTCCGCTCCCATCTCGCCGAACAGTTCAGAAAGGATCTGCCTCCGTCTGCCATCCTCATCTACATCCGTCTCGTTGTAAGCTTTCGTCAGTTTTCTCGCTGCCGCCCTCTCTGCCCGCAGCTGTGGATCCATCGAGTAATAAAGGCGTCCGGAAAGCATCTTCTCCTTCTCTCCCCGCCCCAATCCGGCCGCCGCCTCTCCACGAAAAGCTTCCTCTGTCTGAAACTCCCCTGTCGATTCTCCGGCCGCCCGCATGATCGCTTCTGCCTGAAGGCGGATCTGCTGCGCGTCTTCTTCTCCCTGCCACTCCAGATCGGTATAGCGAGCCATCGTCTCCTTGAGCAGACTCTCCGTTTCTTCCATCCGCCCCGTCGCCGCTCCCAGCAGATCTTCCACTTTCTCTTCCTGATCCGCCGCTTCCAGCAGATCTTCCGCCATTTTGCTCTGTCTCGCCACGACCTGCTCAAAATCTATGGTCTCTTCCTGCCGCGCGGTCATTTCACTTTCCTCTGCCGCCGCCTGTTCCGTCTGGCGCTGCTCTTCTTCCCTGAAACGATCCTCTTCTTCCTGCCGCCTGCGCTCCTCTTCCAACCGCTCTTCCTGTTCCCTCTGGCGCTGCTCTTCTTCCTCCTTTGCCTCCTGCTCCAATTCTTCCCGGAACACATCCAGCACTTTTTGCTGCATCGCCTGCGCCAGTTTCTCGTGCTCTTCAGGAACCAGGTGAAGGCAGTCCACATCGCTCGACATTGCCACAACTGCGATATCGATAAAATCCGCGCCAACCTTTTTCGCAACCGCCTCGATATACGGTGCCAGTTCAAACGAATACTGCACCTGCTGTCTGCCAAACTCCAAACGAAGCGGCGAAAATTCGATCTGGTCGCCCAAAAGCATCGGACTGGCAAGTAGCAGCTTCGCCTCTGTCTTTTCCCTCACCAGCTCACACATTTTCAGCAGATTGTCCGCGATCATCTGCGGCGTCGCCTCAAAATAGGCTTTCAGATCATTCGTGCCGAGCATGATGATCATAAGATCGAATGGTGCATTGGCATCAATGCAGGCATCAATATCTGCCATTCCATTACAACCCTCATTATACGGATCATCAAATGCGATCGTACGGGCATTTTTCCCCTCATTTACCACTTCAAACTTATCCCCCAGCAGCTTATCCAAAACACCTGTCCATCGAATGTCCTTGCTGTATCTTGAGCAATCGAAAGGAGAAAAACCATATGTATTAGAATCGCCAAAGCACACTATCCTTCTCATCATGAAATACCTTCCTTCTTTGTATAATCCCCTCAATTGTAGATTATTTCTATTGTATCACATATTCTGCAATTCATCCAGCGTTTTACTATAAGAAGGTAAAAAATCCCTCATAAAAATATCAACCTCTTCTCTTCCCATCTGACAAAGCGCCTTCCTGATCGTGCGCGCTGCCGTCGAAAACTCCTTATTTCCTGCCTTTTCCTCCTCGATACACTTGATCAGCGCCGAGAGCTTGTCCGCCGCTTTCACAAGTTTCCACAGTTCCTCATCCCCGCTCTGCATAAACAACACTTCTTCATAGTACTTTCTCATATAGGCCGGGAGCTTCTGCAGCAGCTTATGGTTCGCCATCTCTTCCACCCGTTTGTATGCGTCCCGGATCCCGCTGTCATGATATTTTACAGGCGTCGGCATATCTCCGGTAATGATCTCATTCGCATCGTGATAAAGGCCGATCAGTACCAGTTTGTTCAGATCCACATTCGCGCCGCACTTCTCATTAGAAATAATTCCCAGGCAGTGCGCCAGCATGGCAACTTCCATCGAATGTTCACTGATATTTTCTGTCACGGAATTGCGCATGAGCGCCCACCGCTCGATATATTTCATCCGCGCCATCATCGCAAAAAAAGGATATTCCATCACTGATTTCCTCCCAGCAGTTTTTTCATATACGCGCCGGTATAGGAAGACTTATTTCTGGCAACTTCTTCCGGCGTGCCCTGCGCGATCACCGTACCGCCGCCCTCGCCGCCCTCCGGGCCAATGTCAATAATGTAATCCGCGGTTTTGATCACATCCAGATTATGCTCGATCACCACCACCGAATTACCGCCTTCTGTCAGACGGTGCAAAATGTCGATCAGCTTGTGCACGTCCGCGAAATGAAGTCCGGTCGTCGGCTCATCCAGAATATAGATCGTCTTTCCCGTACTGCGCTTACTCAGTTCCGCAGCCAGCTTGATCCTCTGCGCCTCTCCCCCGGAAAGTGTCGTTGACGGCTGCCCCAGTTTCACATACGAAAGGCCCACATCGTACATCGTCTGGATCTTTCGCTGAATGGTCGGCACATGCTTAAAAAATTCCAGCGCCTCTTCCACCGTCATCTCCAACACATCATAAATACTTTTTCCCTTGTATTTGACATCGAGGGTTTCCCTGTTATACCGCCTGCCTCCGCACACCTCGCAAGGAACATACACATCGGGCAGGAAGTTCATCTCGATCTTAATAATCCCGTCACCGCGGCACGCCTCACAGCGTCCCCCTTTCACATTAAAACTAAACCGTCCCTTTTTGTACCCCTTTGCCTTCGCATCCGATGTCGCCGCGAACAGATCCCGGATCAGGTCAAACACCCCTGTATAAGTTGCCGGATTGGAGCGGGGCGTCCGCCCGATTGGAGACTGGTCTATGTTGATCACCTTGTCCAATTTATCCATCCCCCGGATTTCCTTATGCTTTCCGGGGATGCAGCGGGCGCGGTTCAAATGTTTGGCCAATGATTTATAGAGGATCTCATTGACAAGCGAACTCTTCCCCGACCCCGACACGCCTGTGACGCATGTGAGCACGCCGAGTGGAATCTGCACGTCAATATTTTTCAGGTTGTTTTCCCTGGCGCCGATCACGCCTAAAAAGCCGCTCGGTTCCCGCCGCACTTTTGGCACCGGGATCTCGATCCGGCGGCTCAGGTAAGCACCCGTGATCGAATCCTCATGTTCCATGATTTCCTGCGCGGTACCGGCTGCCACCACCTCACCGCCGTGTTCCCCGGCCCCCGGACCGATGTCCACGACAAAGTCCGCGGCCAGCATCGTCTCCTCGTCATGCTCGACAACGATCAGCGTATTTCCCAGTTCTTTCAGATTTTTCAGCGTGCGGATCAGTTTGTCATTGTCCCGCTGGTGAAGTCCGATGCTCGGCTCGTCCAAAATGTACGCCACCCCAACAAGCCCTGAACCGATCTGCGTCGCCAGGCGGATCCGCTGCGCCTCCCCGCCGGACAGCGTTCCCGTAGCCCTTGATAATGAAAGGTAATCCAGTCCGACATCTACCAAGAATCCAAGCCGCGCTTTTATCTCTTTTAAGATCAGTTTGCCGATCTGCACCTGTCTGTCGGTAAGCTGAAGCTCGTCCATAAAGTTCTTCAGATCCCGGATCGAATCGTCGCACAATTCGGAAATGTTTTTCTCTCCCACCGTCACGGCGAGCGATTCCTTTTTCAACCGCCTGCCACCGCATTCATGGCAGGGGGTGATCCGCATAAACGTTTCATACTCCTGTTTTGTCGTCTCAGATCCCGTTTCCCGGTATCTGCGCTCCACATTTTTTAACAATCCCTCAAACTCTACGCTGTAAACACCTTTCCCTCGCTGTCCTTCATAATGTACCTGGACCTTCTTCCCCTTCGTTCCATTCAGGATGATATCCTGTATCTCCTGCGGATACTCCTCAAACGGCGTATTCAGGTCAAAATGAAATTCTTCGGCCAGCGCGTCCATCATGCACCTCGTAAAACTTTTTCCATCCGTCACCGACTGCCAGCCATTGACGACGATCGCGCCTTCCCCAATGCTGAGAGACGGGTCTGGAATGATGAGCTCCGGCGCAAATTCCATCTTATAACCGATCCCGTGGCAGACGGGGCAGGCTCCGAACGGATTGTTAAAGGAAAAACTACGCGGCTCGATCTCATCAATGCTGATGCCGCAATCCGGGCAGGAAAAACTCTGGCTGAAATTCATCTGCTTCTCCCCAGCCACATCCACGACCAAAAGTCCGTTCGAAACCGATAGCACGGTTTCGATCGACTCCGCCATCCGTTTTTCCACGCCGTCCCGTACCACGAGACGGTCGACTACAATTTCGATATTGTGCTTCTTATTTTTTTCCAGCTTGATCTCTTCTGACAGATCGTACATGTTTCCATCTACGATCACCCGGACGTAACCGCTCTTTTTCGCTCTGTCAAAAATCTTAGCGTGTTCTCCTTTGCGGCCGCGCACGACGGGCGCCAGCAGTTGGATCTTTGTCCCCTCCGGCAGCCTCATGATCTCATCCGCCATCTGATCCACAGTCTGGCGTTTGATCTCTTTCCCGCATTTCGGGCAGTGCGGAATGCCGACCCGTGCAAACAGGAGACGGAAATAGTCATAAATTTCCGTCACGGTGCCGACCGTAGAACGGGGGTTACGGTTCGTCGTCTTCTGGTCGATCGAAATGGCGGGCGGAAGTCCCGATATGCTCTCCACGTTCGGCTTTTCCATCTGTCCTAAAAACTGTCTGGCATAAGAAGAGAGCGATTCCATGTATCTTCGCTGCCCTTCCGCATAAATCGTATCAAAAGCGAGAGACGATTTGCCCGAACCGCTTAACCCGGTCAGCACGACAAACTCATCCCGCGGGATGTCGATATTAATTCCTTTTAAATTGTGCTCGCTCGCACCTTTGATCCGAATCATTTTCTTATTATCCATGACGACCTAAAACCTCCAAATCTTTTTCTCAGTCCTCTAAGTTCTGTAAAATCTTCTTCCACTCGATCATTTTATCCCGCAGTTCGGCGGCGGCCTCGAAATTCAATTCGGCGGCGGCCTGGTTCATGCGCTTCATGATCTTCTGTAACTGCTTCTCCAATTCCTCTCTCGACATATATTCAGGATCTTGTTCCAGATCCTCCATGCCCGAATCCGCCTTCGTGGATATCCGGATCAACTCCCGGACAGCCTTCTTTATCGTCTGCGGCGTGATGCCGTGTTCCTGATTGTACGCGTCCTGGATGCGGCGGCGGCGCTCGGTCTCCCCGATCGCCTTTTTCATCGAATCCGTCATCTGATCCGCGTACATGATTACGCGCCCGTCCGCGTTCCGCGCCGCGCGGCCGATCGTCTGGATCAGCGAAGTCTCCGAGCGGAGAAATCCTTCCTTATCGGCGTCTAAAATTGCCACAAGACATACTTCCGGGATGTCCAGCCCCTCCCGCAGGAGGTTGATGCCGACCAGGACATCAAACACGTCCAGCCTCATATCCCGGATGATCTCCGAACGCTCCATCGTATCAATATCCGAGTGCAGGTATTTGACCCGGACACCGATTTCCTTATAATAATCCGTCAGATCTTCTGCCATCCGCTTCGTCAGCGTCGTGACCAGCACTTTCCCCTTATTTTTTACCACGCTCCGTATCTCCGACAGCAGGTCATCGACCTGCCCCTTCACCGGACGAACGACGACCTCGGGATCCAAAAGCCCCGTCGGGCGTATGATCTGCTCGGTCCTCATGAGCTCATGCGCGCTTTCATAGTCAGATGGCGTAGCCGACACAAACATCATCTGGTTGATATGCCCTTCGAATTCCCCGAAGTTTAAAGGCCGGTTACTCTTCGCCGAAGGAAGGCGGAACCCATAATCTACAAGCGTAGACTTTCTCGACTGGTCTCCGGCATACATACCGCGAACCTGCGGGATCGTGATGTGCGACTCATCCACGATAATGAGAAAATCATCCGGGAAATAGTCCAACAGCGTGTGCGGCATCTCCCCCTCTGCCATGCCGGCCAGGTGCATCGAATAGTTCTCGATCCCTGAGCAGAACCCCGTCTCCCGCATCATCTCAATATCAAAATGCGTCCTCTCGGAAATCCGCTGCGCCTCGATCAGCTTGTCCTCACTTTTAAAATATTTCACACGCTCCCGCAGTTCATTCTCTATGCCCACAATGGCCCGCTCCATCTTCTCCTGCGACACGACGTAATGCGATGCCGGGAACACGACCATGTGCTCCAGATTGCTGACCGGCGCGCCTGTGATCACGTCAATTTCCTGGATCCGGTCAACCTCATCTCCGAAAAATTCCACCCGGATGGCCCGGTCGGACGCCGATGCCGGAAATATTTCCACGACATCGCCCCTCACACGGAACGTGCCGCGGTGAAAATCCATGTCATTGCGCGTATACTGGATCTCTACCAGCCGCCGGATCACCTCATCCCTGTCCTTATTCATCCCCGGCCGGAGCGAAACCGTCATATTCTGATAGTCGATCGGGCTTCCCAATCCGTAAATGCACGACACGCTCGCGATGATGACAACATCCCTCCGCTCGGTCAACGCTGCGGTCGCTGAATGGCGCAGCTTGTCAATCTCTTCATTGATCGCCGAATCCTTTTCGATATACGTATCCGTAGAAGGGACATATGCCTCGGGCTGGTAATAATCGTAGTAGGAGACGAAAAACTCCACGGCGTTATTCGGGAAAAATTCTTTGAACTCTCCGTATAACTGGGCTGCCAGCGTTTTATTATGCGCGATCACAAGCGTCGGTTTATTTAATTGCTGGATAACATTAGCCATCGTAAACGTTTTGCCGGAACCGGTGACACCGAGAAGAGTCTGAAACTGGTTGCCTTCCTGAAACCCATCAACGAGGGCTTTTATCGCCTCCGGCTGGTCGCCGGTGGGTGCGTATTGTGATACTAATTCAAAATGATCCATGATACGATCCCTTTCTATAACTATGGACAACTGCTCTTTCGTTTTGCAACGCTATACATAGTATACCACGAAACCCAAAAAAAGTACAGACCAAATCGAATATTTGTTCTGCACTTTCTCCCTTCCACGTAGCCGTACCTCTTTTTTACTACTCTATCATGTTTTTATACCATGTCGCATAAAACACTGCTTTTTTCTGGCCAGGTTCAACCTCAGTCCTAGAATCGTACATCCTTTTACTACAACCCATAAACACATAGCCTTTTCTTTTTACACGATCTAGAAGATTTCACATGATGATCGAGGCCCATTCTTGCTCTAATGTCCCCATTTTTTTGAGTATGATCTTTTGACTTGTCTCTTAATTCTTTAATAGTATTCTCTGTAATTCTTAAAAAAGATATATCATTATCCTTTTCTATCACCTTTTTGGATTCTTCAATCAGCAATTTATCATCTGAAATATATTTTACTTTTTTTCGTTTTTTCCCATAGGTCTTTGAAATACCAGCAAAATCATTGTTCC
>CAJTTQ010000028.1:2071-17603 GCA_910579145.1 uncultured Eubacterium sp. | reverse complement strand
CCACAATTCTTGAATTTCCAAATTATCATTAACTTCTAAATAATAGTAATGTTCCAAACCTCCGCTAACAAAATAGCAAAAGATACCAGAATACTGCTTATTTTCAGATATTAAATACCTTATCGTACCAGTATAAAATTCATGTTCTCCCATATTGATCAATTCCCCTGTATCAAAAGTGTAAATCTGCAGGCATGTTCCATGCACACATATAATCAATTCAGGAACTCCATAATTATTTATATCCTTAACCATAAAAGACAGGGGCTTTATAGAAGCATTTTGTTTTTCCAGTAAAATATTAGCATATTCGTCACGCCATATTTCATTATGTTCTTTTCTTTCCATATCTGTCCCATTGTTTCCACGCCCACAAAAACAAATCGCAGAAACTAGCATGATAAAAAATATTTTCATCTCAAAAAACCTTTCTTCCTTTTTAGATGGTTGCCCATCATAACAAACCACTTCACTTTAAAACTTTTTAAAAACAGATTAACATACGGATTAACTTGTGTTATAATAAGTTTGCCGAAATACATAACAAAGGAAAACGATCCCATACATCAAGCTTATTATACCACAAAAAAACTAAGAATGTAACCGCAAACGATACTAAAATAGTTCCAACCAACAGTTGAATTTCCCAAATACAGCCAATCCGGTGTAAGTTATGGTACGAGGAGAATACAAAATGAATCAGACAGAAATCGGAACATTTATTTCCAGTTGCCGCAAAGAAAAAAGGATCCCGCTCCTTTATTCGTCAACACTCTTCATCGCTATTTTGGTGTGCCTTATCTGCAATCTTGCCATAGACGGCATTGTGTCATGGTCACTCATTCCAGCCAGTGCCATTATTTTTACGTGGGCCATATTTTTCCCTGTGCTCTATTTGAAAAAACGGGGAATCATCATAAGTTTCATATCCCTGAGCATGTTTACCCTGCCATTTTTATTCCTGATCAGCCACTTTACAGAAACAAAAGAAGTCTTCACCATTGGCACAGCAACAGCCGTCCCTTCCATCGTATTTTTGTGGGTCGTGACCGCCATCTTTCACTTTTTGGGAAAGAAAAGGATATCCACTGCAGCAGGGATCTCTTTCCTGTTATCGATCCCATTTTTGTTCACGATCAATATCATACTGTCAAACATGATCGCTGAACCTTTGCTTGATATTTGGGATATCTTTTCCGCGCTTCTCCTACTGACAGCGGCCGGTATTTCCTTCCTGCTACAAAAAAAGAACTCATAACCTTTCGTGATCTTAAAACAAAAACGGAGCAGTTTCCTGCTCCGCTCCTGCCAGCACCCCTGCCCCCCCTTTTCATCGATCAGGGTGCTCCATTTTTCTTCGCTTTCGAATACGATTTCGCACCGGAATACGCGCTATATATGTTTTTCTTCCCGCTTCCTCTCATAAGCGCCCGTATCTTAAACGTACACTTCTGTTTCTTTGCCAGTCCGGCCGCTTTATACGAGGTAGTGCTTCCTTTCTTTACTGCCAGTTTTTTAAACTTTCCTTTCCCGCTCTTTACAAAGATTTCGACGGAATCCGCGCTGACCTTTTTCCATGTGAGGCGGATCGCCTTCCCCGATCTTTTTACCGAACGGATCACCGGTTTTTTCGGTTTTGTCGCCGTATCAAGCTGTTTTGAAACAGCCGCCTGGTTCATACAGGCCACGACATATTTGTAATGCCTGCCCGGCTTACACTTTTTATCCGTAAAGCCCGGTGTTTTTATATCGCTCTTCTGCGTGATCCACTTCTTTTTCGACCGATCGTAGCGCCTCACCTCATAGACGGCTCCGCTCATGCTATCCCACGTCAGCGTGATGGATTTTGTTCCATTCTTCACCGCTCTCAGGCCGGTTACTTCCGATGCCTTCGGCGCGGACGTAGGCGTTTTGGCAGAATCGGATGGCCCTGGCGCGGACGGCTTGTTTGGATCGTTCGGCGCCGTTCCCGGATCGGTATTGCCCGGCTCCTCCGCCGGCTTTTCCCTCACCGTGACACGGCAGAGACTATACAGCCCGCCGTCGGTCTCAGCTTTGATCACCGCCTCTCCGAGTGCACCCGGGCTCAGCTCACATTCCGAACCATTCATCCGAACCGATACGATGCTCTCATCCTGCGACGCGACCGAAAGGGAAGCACCATGATAGTTCCTCGGCGCGACAGATACCTTCACCGTCTTAGACGGCCCTTCCTTCTGCAGCGTCATTTTTTGCTTTGAAAAATGCACCAGCGCGGGTTTGCAGGCAAACTCATACCACAGTTTGGCCGACTCATCGGACGGCAGTACGGCCGGTTTGGCGCTGACGCCCAAGTCGTACTCGCGCTGTCCCCGCAGTTCCTCTTCGGACAGCACACGGTTATATACGCGCACCGCGGCGTAGCTATTGTCCCCACAACGGTCGGTCTGGGCGTCGTGCCCGATGCCGAGCGGATAAGACGAACCGGAAACAGTACCGACACCTATCGTCTTTTGTACAACGCTTCCGTCCAGCGCGATCATCAGTGTACCATCTTCGTCCGGAGAATACATGGCCGCCACATGATGCCATCCATCGAGATAGAGGCCGGTCGCCTCACATGTCTTCCAGTCCGCTCCGTTATGGATAAAGAAGTACAGGCTGGAGGCGGTACCCCGGAATCCCATGCTCTGGTCGCCCTTGCCGAAGATCATATTCATCTCGTCATAGCTATTGTTCATGTTCAGATAAGCTTCAACCGTAAAAGGCTGACTGCCTTTAAACTGCTGATCAAAAACCTGTTTCGCCTTCTCGGAATCCAGGTCCAGATAGCCGCGCATATAGCTGACATTTTCCGCCTCATCATACCCGAGCGTATATTTGGAATCGGCCGACATCGAAACGTCGAGTTTGCTGCCGCTCTGATCTTTCCAGACGATGGAGGACGGCTGCTCCACCATTCCCTGTGCCTCCTTGATCTTCTGCTCGAGCAGCACGACCACCTCTTCGCTCACGAGAGAACGCTCTTCCTCCGTGAGGACAGCACCCTCCCCGCTATACGACGGATCGCCTTCATATCTCGCTTTCAGGGCGAGCAAGGCGTCGAGCTGGGTGGAAGAATAGATGATGATCTCCTTTACTTCCCGCTCAAATGCCTTTACCGCCGGATTTCCCTCGTAAATCTGAACATTCCGGTACGGCCTTGTCAGTTCGGTCAGATTTTTATTTTCCCCGGTCACATACGGGATCAATGTGTACTCATAGCTGTATTCCTGCTTGTTCGGAATGAGGTATTCCGCCAGCGTGTCCGGGCCGCAGCTCTTATTTCCGGCGCCCTGCGAGGCTAGATTGACAGACAGGATCGTATCCTCTTCCGGCGTGAGCTGGTACGGATGCCTGGCGTTCGTCATGTCAGCGACCGTAAAATGCAGCGCCGCTGTCTCGACATCTTCCCGGCCAGCTACGGCGAGCGCCTCGCCCCGTTCCGGATCGGTCACGGTAAACCACTTCGTTCCCGTCAGCGTTCCGGTATCCTGTGTGTCCAGGTATGGATAGAACAATTTCGAAACCGTCGTTTCGTATTTTCCTACGATGGCAAAATTGTTCCGGTCGCTCATCGATTCCACCGGCCCGTTTCCGTACCAGCACACGTTTTCATATCCGGCCGGAAGGCGCATGTTCGTGCCAAGTCTCAGGTAATTGCCGAGATTGGTATTCGTGGCATCACTCGTCATCGTGACGGTCACGGCCCCGTTCGCTTCCACCACGTACTCGATAGCCACGTGGAGTTCCGGCTGTTCCGGGAATGAAAGTTCCGTGCGGATCTTTTGGCGCCCATCATCCGTTTTCCCAATCTCATACGTTTTCAGCGACTGGTTATTGGCCGCGTTTTTCCACTTTTTATCGTGGGAGCCGTCATTGTTGAGCGGCGCACGGTAAAAGTTAGGTACTGGGCCCTCGGACATCAGAAGTGTCCCGCGGTACGCGTAATCCTTTAGTATACCGTCTTCTTTGCCGATGGAGAACGAGAAATCCGAGCCCTTTACTTCGATGGCCCCGTCCCCGTCGTTCACTTCCACACTTCCCTCGGCTGGCCGGTACGCCGCCTGCTCCAGCGTCTCCGGCAGCAAAAACTGCTCGTGCGCCACAACGTGGCCCGCTTTGGCGTATAATGTATCGGATTTCAGCCGCACTTCCAGCTTCAGGTAGTACTCGGCCCCCGCTTTTCGGCCATCCGGCAGTTCCTCGAGGAACGGAAGGGAAAGATCGGCCTCTTCCCTCGGTTTCACGTCAAAACGTTCTTTACCGGAAGCAAGTTCCGTATCGTCCTCGCTCAGCGTCCACACAAGTTCATATTGGTTCAAATTGTCAAACAGGGACTCATTGTACACATGTACATTTCCCTGCGCCAGATCCGTATTACTGGCAGTAAACCAGAAATTCTGGTATATATACTTGACTTCATACAATTCCGGCTGGACATCGCAGTCGGGAGAGACGAGGCCGTTTACGCAGAATGAACCGTCATTCGGCTGGTCTTTCCAGTCTCCGCCATAGGCATAATATTTTCCCTTCGCCTCCTCGGAATACAATGTCTTGTGCGCGAACTCTTCCGAAAAATAGTCATATTTCGCTTTCGGCAGATCCACGAGCCGGGACTGGTCCACCCAGTCCCAGATAAATCCGCCCAGCATATTTTCGGAACTGCGGATCGCATCCCAGTATTCCTTTATATTTCCCACCGCATTTCCCATCGCGTGGTCGTACTCGCACAGGACATACGGCATGTTGGCCTTCGCCTTTCCGGCCACGGTTCCGACCGTGGGGTACATATTGCTGTCCATATCGACGCCGTTCTGATTGCCGGAACTCTCACAGTGGACCGGCCTCGTCGGGTCTTTCTCCTTAAAATACTGGATCAGGTCGTAAAACATGCCGTCAGCATAATCTTTGCTCGACGTATAGTAGTTCTCATTTCCCGTGGACCACATGACGACACTCGTCCGGTCTTTTAAGCGGTTATAAGCCGTCACCGTCCGGTCCATGACCATATTCTTAAAATGCTTCTGGCTCTCTCCCTTATTCATGAGCGCATGGGATTCTACATTTGTCTCCGCCATTACATACAATCCGTATTTGTCACATAAATAATAGAGATACTCGTCATTGCTGTAGTGTGACGTGCGGAGAGCATTGAGATTAAAGCGCTTCATCGTCTCGATATCCTGGCGCACCGTTTCTTCTGGAACATATTTGCCGTAGACCGGGTCGGTATCACGCCGGTTCGTTCCTTTGAGGAGGATCGGCATCCCGTTGATCCGGATCGGCTCATATTCACTGTCTTTCGTCTTCCTCTGTCCATTCGCGTCCACCTGGCTGCTCACAAACTCGATCTCACGGAATCCGAACTGCTGCGACAGGCTCTCGATATACGCCCCGGATGATTTGTGGTACAGCGTCAGCACCATCGTATACAGGTTTGGCTGTTCCGCCGACCACAGCTTCGGCTCGTACACCTCATGGCTTCCCGAAGCTGTCACGACGGTTTTCGTGCCATCCTCTTTTGCCCGGCCCGCCGTCGGCACATCGATCGAATACCCGCTCATAAAGACCGTTCCATCGGGATTAAATAACCGGATATCGACGGCATAGTCCGACAGGTCAGCCGCGCTGCTGTTACTCACCGCGAGATCGACACGCAGATCGGCATTTTTATACTGCTCATCAAGATCCGTCACGACATTGTAATCCTCGATGTGGATCAGCGGCGTCGAATACAGGTACACGTCGCGGAAAATACCGCCGTCGTAGATCATATCCTGCCCTTCCATCCATGTGCCGTCACAGAATTTATGTACCTCGACCGCCAGAAGATTTCCTTTGCCGTCCTCCGTCAGATAATCGGTCACATCAAAGCTGTGGGGACTAAACGAATCCTCGCTGTATCCGACCTCTTTTCCATTCACATACACATAATAACACGATTCCACACCCTGGAACGACAAATACACGCGTCCGTTCTCACGGAGCATCGTATCGTCCACATCAAATGTCTTCCGGTACAGGCCGACCGGGTTATAGTTGACCGGCGCCTCGGGAACCCGCACCCTCTTATCATAGGCACTCTGCCAGGGCATCTGCACGTTCGCGTAGATCGGTTTGTCAAATCCATAACTCGTCCAGCTCGCCGGCAGAACGAGTCCCTGCTTCCAATCATCTTCGGGGCGTACCGTATAATCTTTTTTATAAAAATCCGCATATGGTCCTTCCTGCGCCTTCGTCTGGTTCTGCAAAACGACCAGATCCCAGTCCGCTTTGTCACTCCCCGTCAGGAATAGCGACATTTTATCAAAACTGTGGTAAAATAAGGAAAGGTACTGGCGCACGGTACCACACTAGAAAAAAAGAGGAGAGGATTTCATGGATCTATGCAGGATCAAAAGCGGATGCCTTCCCACCATCAATCTGTTCCACTACGTCGCCGTGGACAAGTGTATCCATTTTCGGAGGACGCCCGATGAATAACATTGCTTTCTTTATCGTAAAAGGAGATATGTATTTGAGAGAAGAAACGATTTACCATCACTTAAAAGAAGGGGATTGGATCCTATTGACACCCGGAAAAGAACATGAGGGATATAAGATCAGTGAACACTGTACCTATTTTTATATCCACTTCCAGATCGATGGACTGACCGTAGAAGACATCAGCGAATCATCGCTCCGGGAACGATTGAGCCGCAATAAAATGGATGCGCTGCAAGGCAGGAAATGCCAGGAACACATGCTCTTTCCCAAACAGTTCCACGCCGAGTCCCACATGGCGTACGAAACGATCCTCCAGTTATTATATCGGGGAGACCACTACTATAACAGCTACAAAGAATACGCAGATATACAGACCGCCTGCCTGCTGCTTGATCTTTTAGTCCATCTCTCCCACATATTTTCCAGCCAGTTTTTAACAGAAGGCAATGAAAAGATCCGGCGTTCTACTTTTGTCGTTTACGAACTGCTGCGCGAGATCAATTCCAATTACAAAGAAAAATTTTCGAGCTATGATATCGAAAAGAAATTCGCCTGCAATTTTGACTATATCAACCGCATCTTCAAAAAAGAGACCGGACAGACGATCTTTTCCTATCTGACAGCCGTCCGCATATCGCAGGCAAAAACACTATTAGCCACCGGAAACCTGCCCGTCACCTCCGTCGCGCTGCACGTCGGTTACGAGGATATCTACTATTTTTCCAATGTATTTAAGAAAAACACGGGATTATCTCCCACCCAGTACCGCAAAATGATCTTACAAAACTAACGCCGCACGTCAGGTCAGCTCTCTTTTAGTTTCGCCGAGAAGTCAGCCATCGCCTCCGAAATCTTGATTCTCTGCGGGCATACGGCTTCACAGCTCCTGCAGCCGACACAGGCCGTCGGGTGTTTTTCCTCCGGCACGGCTTGCAGCGCCATCGGCGCGAAAAACCCGCCCCCTGTAAAACAGTGCTCATTATACAGTTTCAAAAGATTCGGAATATCCAGTCCCTGCGGACAATGGTCGACGCAGTAGCGGCAGGCCGTACACGGAAGCGTCTTACCGAGAAGATCCTTTGCCGCCTCCAAAAGCGTTTCCATCTCTTCATCACGCAGCGGCTCATTCGTCTCAAATGTTTTCACATTATCCGCTACCTGCTCAAAATTTGACATGCCGGACAAAATGACCGTCACGCCGGGGATCGTCTGCAGAAACCGGAAGGCCCATGCCGGGATCCCCTCGCCGGGACGCAGTTTCTTCAGCTTCTCCTCGGACTCATCCGGCAGCTTCGCCAGTTTGCCGCCGCGCAGCGGTTCCATCACCCAGATCGGGATATCCCATTCATGTAAAAGCTCCACTTTTCCCTTCGCGTCCTGGAATGTCCAGTCAATGTAATTGAGCTGGATCTGGCAGAACTCCATCTGTTTCCCATACGCTTCCAGAAAACGCTTCATGATATCATACTCCCCGTGGGCGGAAAAGCCGAGGTGCCGGATGCGGCCGTTTTCTTTCTGCCTGCACAGATAATCAAAAATGCCGTATTTCTCATCGAGATAGGCGTCAATGTTCATCTCGCATACGTTGTGGAACAAATAGAAATCAAAATAATCCACGCCGCACTTCTCCAGCTGCTTCTCAAAAATTTCTTCCACCTTATCCATATTGGACAGATCATACCCGGGAAATTTAGAAGCCAGACAATAACTGTCACGAGGATATCCGCGAAGCACTTTCCCCATGACGATTTCCGAATTTCCATTGTGATACCCCCACGCCGTATCGTAATAATTAATGCCGTGCTCCATCGCATAGGCGACCATTTCTGCCGTGCGCGCCTCATCGATCTTTGCATCATCGCCTTCCATCACCGGAAGACGCATACCACCCATACCGAGAGCGGATAATTGTAACTCCTGAAATTTGTTTTTGACCATAAAGACCTCCATTCTTAAACATTTCCATGCCTTTGCCCTACATACAAGGCGGCCTTTTAAGGCCGCCTTGTATGAACTAACAATCATTTCGTTTTACTTTAGTCTGGATATTCCGCTTTTTCACCGCTGTCGGCATAGCCGATCGCATAAATCGTAAACGGCTTTTTCTCGTCGCCCTCTTTCATCTTGATCTCGAGAGTGTGATCTTTAACCGTATTCTCGGAAAGCGCGGTAAATACCACCGCATTGTTCCATCCGCCGTTGCTCGTGGCAAGATCCCCGACGTACTCACCATCGACATAGCATTCCGCCTTACCAAAACCGGAACCCGCCTGTTTATAAGCAACCAGTATACTATTACATTTGATCTCGGCTTTGAAGCTGTCACTGCCCGAAGACGATGTATGCGCCCATACATCCGGGAACCAAGGCAGCTTCTCGACGCCGTTCTTTATATACTGGAGCGTCGGCTGGGCACTGTCCTTCAGTACGGAAAATCCACCCGGCGTCACAGATTTAACGGCATCAATCTTCGAGATATCCGTAGAAGACTCAAGTGTCTTCATGCCGACAAAATTTTTGCTCTTTTTCGGCTCCTTTGTTTCCGTATTATTATCGACCTTCGCTTCTTCTTGATCTACAGTGCAAAACATTTTGGAAATACAGTCAGCCATATATCTGTGACCGCCCACATCCGGGTGTCCATCCGGCCAGTAGAACCAATTATCAAATGCTGACTTTTTGGCGGAAGCCATTCCACTGCCCGGACTTACCATCGCAAGTTCATAATATTCGCCAAAATCTTTATAATCGTTTTCACGCCCGTTCCCGTTATTGTACAACACGAACATGAGTACAACGGCCGATCCCTGCTCGAGCGCCGTACGGATGATCCCCTCATACTGCTCCGCACAGTCACCGCCGTCGTTTACGGCAAAGTCAATGAAGAGGATATCCGGATACTGCCCGTGCTTCATCTGTGCCAGTACATCCCGCTCATAGCGGATAATGCCGAGCCTGGACGGCGTACCGCTCATGCCCGCATTGATAAAGTGAACGTTGCTCCCGTCACCTGCGCCGTAGTTGTATTTAAACTGATTATACGACTCTTCCGCGTAGCAGTCTCCGTTGTCCGTCTCCGACGCGGCAAACCCCTCGGTGATCGATCCGCCGAGATAAGCGATCGTAACGTCTTCCCCGGCTCTCGCCTTCTCGATCGCCTTTTTGATCCTCGCGTTATTTCCGGTCGAACGTGTCGATGCCTCTACCATCCCGGCATAATCCGCGTCTTCAAACGGCATCGCCTGAACCGTAACATTGTCTACTTTAAAGCTCACACCCGCCGGGCCGCTCAGTTTCAAATTGAAATCATAGGAATATTTCGGCACCTCAAACGAAAACTCCTTGTGTACCGTCTCTCCACTCGGACAGCTAAATGCCGTCGCATCCGACATCGGATCGACCGACTTATCCTTTATGTAAGCCCCATTCAGCGTGATGTTCAGGTATTCCCCTTCGTAGCCGACCGATAACTCCTGCTCGCTTCCTGTCTCCTGTGTAAAATCTGCTGAAATTTTACAGATCCCGCCATACAACATCGCTTGGGTCAATGGCACTGTAATTTCAGATTCTACTACTTTACTCGTACTGCCATCAAAGTCTACAGTTGTCGTGTTGTATGCTGGTACGATCGTCGGCTTTGCTGTCGCCGCCGGTTCCGTTACGGCCGGCACATCCTGTGTCGGCGCTGGCGCCGTCGCCGCAGGCGCTGTTACGACCGGTGCTGTCACTACCGGCACAGCTGTCACTACCGGCGCGGTAGTCGCTTTATTATCGGTATTATCCTTCTTGACATTGACAACGACGGAACACGTTCCGATCTTCTTTTTCTTTTTCGGCTTTTTCTTATTTTCCTCATAGACGGAAATCTTTGCCTTTCCCGCCTTCACTCCGGTGACCTTTCCTGCCTTGCTCACCTTTGCCACCGATGCCTTACTGCTCTTAAATGTGTACTTTTTCTTGGCCAGCTTATTCTTGATCACAATCTTCTGTGATTTCTTGACAGAAAGCGTCATCTTTTTCGTCTTCAATGACGCTTTTTTAGCCGCTTCTGCTGCCCCCGCGCCAGAAATACTGCCAACCGCCAGCGCCATCACCAAAGCTGCGCTGACCACCCTCTGTTTACCCAGTTTCATAATAAAAATCCTTCCTTTCCATTTGATATCCCATTGCGCTGACAGATGGAACCAGCTTGCTTCCATGTATCAGCACTGTTGTGAATCATCCTGTGCATGTTCTTTGCACAAATAAGTACTTTGCACCTATTTTATCACGCTCTTCCCAAAATAGCAAGTTCTATGTCTCCAACTTGTACAATGTACGCGTGAGCGTTCCTTTTCCATTCTGGAGCGTCAGCCCGAGCGGCCGGCACAATTGATCGATCTTTTTTAAGACCTGTTTCTTCTTCTTTCCTGTAACAGGCGTAGGCTGGTAATTATTCACTCCGCTGGCAGACGAGAGCGAACAGGGGATGAGCTTCACTTTGCTCTCCTTTTTCCTTAATTTCCCTCCGCGAAACAGAAACGTCTGCTGAAAGATCATCGTATCCTTGTCTGCCGGATTTGTATTTCCGCCAAAACAGAAATTTCCGAGGCTGTATACGATATAGCTTCCCCGGTACTTCTCGATTCCCTGTAGAATGTGCGGATGATGCCCGAGTACCAGGTCGGCGCCCTGGTCAATCGCGTATCTCGCCAGGCTTTTCTGCGCGTCCGATGGCCGCTTCTCATACTCTATGCCCGCATGTATGCTGACGATCCGCAGGTCGGCGTCCTTCTTTTTCAGTTTCTTCATGCCTTTTTGCACGAGCGACTTCGCTGTTTCCATTCCCTCTAAGCCGTTCACGGAGATCATGCCGATCTTTTTACCCTTCACTTCATACATACCGACTTTTTCATAAGAAGAATAGATAATACCCGCCTCTTTGAAACATTGAACCGTATCGGTATAACTGCCTTCGCCGAAATCGCGGCAGTGATTGTTCGCGAACGCGGCGGCTTCGACAGAACCTTTTTTCAAAATATCCACATAGCCCGGACTTCCCTTAAACGCATACTTTTTATCCGCCCTCGTCGCACGCTTCGTCAGCACGCCTTCGAAATTGATCAGCGTCAGGTCGTCCTGCTTAAAATATTTCTTTACATTATTAAAAAAATAAGCCGGATCTTTCTGTTTTTTATATACGGCATAAAAATTGGCAGAAGCCGGGGATGCCTGATCGGATCCAAACGTGCAGTCGCCGGCCGCGCTGACCGTGACTGCCGTCACATCGCTCTCGTCAGCCTCCCTTTGAGCGGTTTTTGCCCGAGCTTCGCAAAACGGCGCCGCCGGCAGCCAGACCGCCGAAACCAGTGCCAAAACAAACAGGACAGCCTTTGCCCTTTTATCCAAAGTAAACAACCTCCTCCTCCGGCGGCTCCGCCGGCTCGACTTGGTCTGCATACAATACAGGGAAATTACCCTCATGTTTGCGGCTCTTCTGTATCTGGACCCTGACCGTCACCGTCACCCATGAATCCGTTTCCAGTTTCGCCGCCCCCGTGAAATGGCACATAAACCCGATCTTGGCAATGTCATCCTCACAGCAGGTCATCGCCTTGCGCGACGGCACAAACGCATCTTTCGGAAACGTCAGGTTCCGGTAAACCTGTCCCTTAAACGTGATCGTCTTCCCGGCATATTTTTCCGGATGTTCACTGATGTCCAGATACCACAGCCCAAAATCGTCATCCTCCAGCGTGATCGAAGGCGCGTTGACATCATACGGCAGTTCCTCGTCAATATTACTCTCCACCGAACCGTCCTCCGATTCAAACAGCACCTGCGCCCGCCGGTTAATGGCTTTCACGCTCCTTCGGGCCGCCGGTTTATCCATCTCTTCGGTGCAGCGGTTAAAGATCACGAGGTCAGCTAATTGAAAATGTGCCATGAGAAGCGGTTTCATATTACTGCTGTAGACCTGGTACGTGAGCGCGTTCACGGTCGCGAACGTCTGTACCACGATCCAGTGTTCCGGCAGCACATCCCCATACAGTTCTTCCATATCCCACATGCCATTGTACTCTATGACGACGCGGTCAGGCTTATACTGTTCCTGGAGCTTTTTGCACGCCTCCTCTGTGAAATCGTCCTCCTCCTCTACTGTCACACAGGAAATGCGGTTCGACATGAGAAGATCGGCATCGATCTCATGCTCACCCTCTTCACACAGGATCAAAAGTGTTTTTGCCCCATCTGAAAAATTTCCCTCTTCGATCACTTCCTGAATACAGGTTGATTTTCCACTTTCTAATAAGCCGGTAAACAAATATACCGGTATTTCTTTATTTCTAAACATATTTCACCTCCTGCGCGCACGCCGAAAACTTGCAGAGTGAAAAATTTATTTTTCACTCTTGTCTCCTTTATCTGCCCGTAAACAGCTTCTTCAGGCCCGCCTCATCCAGCTCGGCACCGATCACACAGATCCGTCCCGTATAATCCGCGTTTCCGCGGCGGACTTCGTATTCACCCGGCACAAGATCGAAATGGAACCACTGTCCCTCCTCCGACGCCACGATCCCCTTCGCGCGGAGGATCGTGCCAAGTGCCACCTTTTCATCGGCGATCTGTTTCAAAATCTCCGTCAGTTCCGTCTCCGTGTACTTGTGCGCGGTCTCCATACCGATGCTCGTAAAGACATCGTCGGCGTGATGATGATCGTGGTCATGTCCGCAGCCGCACTCCTCCCCGTGGTCATGCTCATGATGATGATCGTGGTCATGATGTTCATGGCAGCATTCTTCCCCGTGCTCATGCTCATGATGATGATCGTGATCATGATGGCCATGGCAGCATTCTTCCCCGTGCTCATGCTCATGATGATGATCGTGGTCATGATGGACATGCCCGCACTCCGGACACACTTGCGTCTGCTCCACCAATTCTTTCTGCCAGTCCGTCTCTTTTTCCATCGTGCATAGCATCTGCTTCCCGTTTATTTCCTCCCAGGGCGTCGTAATAACTGCCGCTTCCGCGTTCCGACCGCGGATGAGATCCAGACAGGCCTGCAGTTTTTCTTCCGTCATCTTTCCCGTGCGGCTCAGTACGATCGTACCCGCATGCTCGATCTGGTTGTTATAAAACTCACCAAAATTTTTCATATACATCTTACACTTCGTCGCATCCGCCACCGTCACAAAACTGTTCAGTTTTACGCTATCCGGCGGCAGTTTTTCCTGTACGCCGCGCACGGCCTGGATCACATCGGATAATTTCCCGACTCCTGACGGCTCGATCACGATCCGGTCCGGTGCGTATTTCTCCAGCACTTCGACGAGCGCCGTTCCAAAATCCCCGACGAGCGAACAGCAAATACAGCCGGAATTCATTTCCGTAATATTGATCCCCGCATCTTTCAAAAATCCCCCGTCGATACCGATCTCACCGAATTCGTTTTCAATGAGTACCAGCTTTTCTCCCTGAAACGCCTCCTCGATCAGCTTCTTGATCAGCGTCGTCTTTCCGGCCCCTAAAAAACCGGACACAATATCAATCTTCGTCATATCTGCATTCTCCTTTCCTGATTCCCTCACACATATTCAAAATGTTGATAATCTTTAGCGTGTTTCCAGTTCCCGCCCCATGAGAAACCATACTTTTTAAATATTTTGTAAACCTCGTCCCCCTTGTGGATCATGTAATCTTTGTATTTCCCCCGGCACTTCGAAACTTCCCGTTCCTTGTAACGCCTGCTGTTTGCCGGCGCAATGCCCTTCGACGTAATATAAGGATTGATCTTCGGATTAATATCGATCGCGAGCCCCTGGCTGTGATTGGATAACTTATCTGTACCGGCGATCTTGCGGTAATTAAACGCGGACGTATTATTGGCCGCCATCGAAGTTTCATCGTCGGCGCCGTAGTCATCCACCAGCCTCATCCGCTGGATCGGATATCCGATCTGATACAGGCGGTAAAATACTTTCAGCGTTCTGCGGGCAATCTTCCGGTTTACGATCATCTCCCCGCTCTTGACATTTCCTTTAAAATCTACATATAACATACGGAGATAACGCAGACGGCCCAGAGGAATTTCAGCGTCTTCCTTATAAGATTTCCCCTTGATCCGCTCAATGACCTCATCTGTGAGTTTCTGATACGTGAAACCTTCTTTATAAGTGTGTACCTTTTCCTTCGCTTTGCATGGCCTAAACCCGAGTAAGAGCGAGGCCGCCATGACGACCACCGCAAAAGCTGCATATTTTTGCACGTCTTTTCTTTTTCTCATTCTCACCATTAAACCTTTCCCATGAATCTGTCGATTATATATTGTACACCAAATCAGATCATAAAACAAGCAAAAAGACAAAAGGCGTGTGCAAATTGCGTGTGCAATGCAATGGAGGAAATTATGACATATCTGACACGAATCTTATTTTCATTTATCCTGGCCGTAACTGCGAATTTCTACTCGCTCCATGCCTGGTGCCGCTCTGCCGGCTTTTTATGGATCTTCGCCATCCTTTTTACGGCTGTCAATATCCGCCCCTCCCTCACCAGCCGCAGGCTGCGGACAAACAAGCTCCGAAACTGCGCGGACGGCTGCGAACTCCTGATACTATTTCTGCTGTCCACCACGTTTTCCTTCCTGTTTTCCGTGGCCGGCTGGATGGGATCCCTCGGCCTCGGCTCGCTTTTAGCCGATCCATTTTTATGGCTCTTTAACACACTGTTCGTGTTTCTGGCGGAAGCTATCGTCTTTTGGAATGGTATGATACGCATCTACACATGTTCCTCCCAGCTCGGCATCAAATGGCGCGTGATCGGCGCCTTATGCGGCTTTGTTCCAGTCGCGAACCTGATCGTACTATCGAAGATGATCCGGATCGTATCCAAGGAAGTCATCTGCGAAAACGAAAAGATCCTTCAAAATGAAAACCGGAAAGAGGAACAACTCTGCCGGACCAAATACCCTCTCTTACTCGTGCACGGTGTATTTTTCCGAGACTCGGATTATTTCAACTACTGGGGACGGATTCCCAAAGAA
>CAJTTQ010000028.1:0-2060 GCA_910579145.1 uncultured Eubacterium sp. | reverse complement strand
TATTATGGCAACCATCCGTCAGCCGCTTCAGTGGAGGACAGTGCCAAAGAGCTGGACGCGCGCATCCGCCAGATCGTATCGGAAACCAAATGTGGAAAGGTGAATATCATCGCCCACTCAAAAGGCGGCCTCGACTGCCGGTACGCCCTCTCTGCCCTCGGCACGGATGCGTATGTGGCATCGCTGACGACGATCAACACACCCCACCGCGGATGTGAGTTTGCCGACTTCTTATTAAGAAAGATTCCAGAATCAAAGAAAAATAAAATCGCCGGCGCCTACAATGCCACACTCCGGAAGTTCGGGGAAGAAAACCCGGATTTTCTCGCCGCTGTCAGTTCCCTGACCGCGGAGCAATGCGCCCAGCGCAACGAGGAGCTGGCAGACAGTCCAGACGTGTACTACCAAAGCACCGGTTCGCGCCTGCGTGTTCCGTCAGGCGGCCGTTTCCCACTCAACATGACCTGCGCGCCCATCCGCTATTTCGACGGGTACAACGACGGTCTTGTCGGCGAGAAATCTTTTGTCTGGGGCGATCATTACGAGTTCATCAATCCAGGCGGCACGCGCGGCGTATCCCACGGCGACATGATCGATCTGAACCGGGAAAATTTCGACGGCTTCGATGTGCGGGAATTTTACGTGCAGCTCGTTCATGAGTTAAAAGAAAAGGGATTTTAAGTTGAATTTTAGTTTCGAATGTAGTATACTAATAGTTAGGTCAACCGATCAATTTTGAGGAAAGCAGGTGCAGCAAATGGGTATTATCGCAGGAGCAGGCGCAGTTGTTATCATTGCGGTCATCGTCGTCATTGCCGCTGTAACAGCAGTGATCGCCGGGGTAAAGGATTCTCTGAAAGAAGATGGAGAAATGTAACGCTTTTTGCATTTACTGAAATTTTTAAAATTACTACTTGATTTTTTTGTCCAATTGTGCTATGATTTGTAATCGAGAGGAAAAACGGGGTATGGCTCAGTTTGGCTAGAGCGCATCGTTCGGGACGATGAGGCCGCAGGTTCGAATCCTGTTACCCCGATGAAAAAGTACGTTGGAACGGCGTACTTTTTTGTTGCCTAAAGGAACAAAGTCCCTAAGGGGCAAAGTCCCTAAGGAATATGGTTCCTTGGATATATGTTGCTACGAAATGGAGGATAATCATGAAAAAAACAGCATTACTACTTACAACCTGCTGCGCGCTTGTTCTGGCAGGCTGTTCAGCCACCGAACCATCAACAGGTACACCGCAGACAACAACCCAGTCCACAGACTCACAGGCTTCTCAAGACGATTCTGCTTCCGCTGCTGCAACTGCCGCGCCGGAGGAAAGCACAGCGGCGCCTGAAGAAACAACGGTAGCTTTGGGAGACAAAATGACACTGGCCGATTGGACGATCACCGCAAAGAAGGCTTCGGTTCAAAAAAAGATCAAAAATGGGAAGTATCAGTACTTTCAACCGAAGAAGGGAAATACATTTATTGTTGTATCGCTCTCTGTCCGCAATGAGGGAAAACAAGCCGAAGATTTCCTTCCACGGATCGGATATGAGGATAAGATGACAAGTGTGACTCTGTTCTATAAAGACGGTTACGAATATAAGCCGACGGAACTGATCGCCTATGACAAAGACCTGACCACGCGGAAAGTACAGCCGTTATCGACAGAAAAAGGTGTCGTTGCATTCGAAGTTCCGAAAGAAGTCGGAAAGGCAAAAAAAGATCTAAAACTTATGTTTAAATCGCAGGGACAGACCGCATCCTATACGATGAAATAGGGCGTACGTTCTCCTTTTATACAAATTGAATCAAAAAATCCCCTGTCGCCATTTTTTGTCGGCAGGGGATTTTTTGTCTGGATCCTGAGCGGTTTTTTTGTCCCTATCTCTTTTCCTGATTTAACATCGTATCGAGAAAATTGGTTAAAGATGCTTTTTGACTAGGCGTCAGCAAGGAAATTTTTTGATACAGCGCATCATCAAAAGGGTCTGGAGTCTCTGTTTCTGAGAAAAAAGTTTCCAGTGATATTTCAAGCGCATCACAAATATAAGTAAGGATCTCAATC